>JAKAMV010000219.1 GCA_021812735.1 Chloroflexota bacterium
GCTCGCGTCGCTTCGCGAGGACCCCACCGGCGACCTCGACCGCGCGGCGCGCGAGCTGTTCTCGCTGTAGACGGGGAGCGCGAGATGACCCGGACCCTCCGCATCGGCACCCGCGGCAGCGACCTGGCCCTGGTCCAGGCCCGGTGGGTGGCTGCCCGGCTCGCAGAGCACGGGGTGCCCTCCGAGATCGAGGTGATCCGGACGGAGGGCGACGACCGGCCGGTCGACACCGCGTGGGGGGAGGGTGCCTTCGTCGCGCGGATCGTCGCGGCGCTGCTCGAGGGGCGCGTGGACGTCGCCGTGCACTCGGCGAAGGACGTGCCCACGACGGAGCCGGACAGGCTCGTGATCGCCGCGTACCCGCCCCGCGAGGACCCCCGGGACGCGCTGGTCTGCCGGGTGCGCGGCACCACCCTCGCGACGCTGCCACAGGGCGCACGCGTGGGCACCGACAGCCCTCGGCGCGTGGCGTTCCTGCACGCGCTGCGCCCGGACCTCCGGCTGCATCCCCTGCACGGCAACGTGGACACGCGGCTCGCCAAGCTGGACCGAGGCGACTCCGACGCGCTGGTGCTCGCCGTCGCCGGCCTGACGCGCCTCGGCCGGTCGGACCGCATCGACGACGTGCTCCCGTCGGCCACCGTCCCGTCCGCGCCCGGACAGGGCTCGCTCGCGGTCCAGGTGCGTGCCGGCGACGCGGAGGCCGTCGCGGCCGTCGGGCAGCTCGACGACAGGCCGACCCGGGTGGCCGTGGAGGCGGAACGGGCGTTCCTGTCCGGGACGGGCGGCGGCTGCCGATCACCCATCGGGGCGATCGGCTCCGTCGACGGCGACGACCTGACGCTGCTTGCCGGAGCTGCCCGGACCTGGACGCCGGCCGGCGGCCGGAGGATCGAGGCGGACAGCGTGGTCTGGGTGCGCGGCCGCGCTCCCGCGGACGAGTGGGCCGCCCTGGCCGAGCGCCTCGCTGCCCGGGTCGTCGCCCTTCGTGCCGCGCCGAGGGTGCTCGTCGCGCGGCCGGCCGGCCAGGAGGGCCAGCTCGTGGACCGGCTCCGCGACCGGGGTGTCGAGGCGGTCCACGTGCCCGCCATCGAGATCCGGCACGCCGCCGTCGGCAGCCCGCTCGACACGGCGCTCGCGGCGCCGGCGCCGGCCCGGACCGTCGTGGTCACGTCGGCGAATGCGGCCCGGGCGACGCTGGAGTCGTCAGCACGGGTGGGCCTCCAGCCGTCGACGGTGCGCTGGGCCGCGATCGGCGACGCAACCGCGGGCGTCCTCCGCGGCGCGGGGCTCGACGACGTCTTCCTCCCCTCGTCGGCCGATGGCGAGACGCTCGCCCGCGAACTCCCGGTCGAGGCGGGCGAGGAGGTGCTCCTGCCGCACGCCGACATCGCGGACAGCCGCCTTGCCGAGACCCTCGCCGGGCGCGGCGCCAAGGTGATCCCCGTCATCGCCTACCACACGGTCGAGGCGCCCGAGTCCTCCGTCCCACTGCTCGCCGCCGCCCTCGAGGACGGACCGCTCGACGCCCTCGTCCTCACCAGCGGCTCCACCGCCCGAGGGCTGCTCTCCCTCGCGGACGGTGCGGCCCGCGAGCGGCTGGCCGCGACGCCCGTGATCGCGGCCGGCGCCGCCACGGCCGATGCGGCGCGTGCCGCCGGCTTCAGCACCATCCTCGTCGCGCCGTCGCCCGCGTCGTCAGACGTCGCCGCCTTCACCGCCTCCGCCCTGGGGGTCGCCGACCCGCTCGGGCGCAGCGGTCACGCCCTCCCAGATCAGGTACCCGCCACCGGAGCCGCCCGATGAGCCTTCTCGCCGACCGAACCGAACCCGCTGGGGCCCCGGTCCCGCTCCCGGACCCGGCCCACCGCCTGCGCCGGCTGCGCCGCACCGAGGCGCTCCGGTCCTTCGTCCGCGAGACGCGGATCCACCCGCGCCAGCTGGTCGCCCCGATCTTCGTGTTCCCCGGCCGAGGGCTGCGCGAGCCGGTGGGCTCGATGCCGGGGGTCGAGCGTGTGACGCCGGACGAGGCCGAGAAGGACGTGCGGGCGCTCGCGAGCCTGGGCGTCGGGGGCGTCATCCTGTTCGGGCTGCCGGCCGAGAAGGACGGCATCGGCACGGGCGGCTGGATCGAGGACGGCATCGTCCAGGAGACCCTGCGCCGGCTGCGGGACGCGGACCCGGACCTTGTCCTCATCGCGGACACCTGCCTGTGCGAGTACACCGACCACGGCCACTGCGGGCCGCTCCTCGACGACGGGCGGGTCGACAACGACGCCACGATCGAGCTGCTCGCGCGCACGGCGGCCTCCCAGGCCGAGGCGGGCGCCGACATCGTGGCCCCGTCCGCGATGATGGACGGCCAGGTGGCCGCCATCCGCCACGGCCTCGACGCGGGCGGCTTCACCGACACGGCGATCCTCGCCTACGCGGCCAAGACCGCGTCCGCGTTCTACGGCCCGTTCCGCGACGCCGCGGGCTCCGCTCCGTCGTTCGGCGACCGGCGCGGCTACCAGATGGACCCGGCCAATGGCCGCGAGTCGATGCTCGAGATGGTCAACGACCTCGCCGAGGGCGCCGACATGCTGCTGGTCAAGCCCGCGATGCCGTCGCTCGACATCCTCGCCGCGGCCCGCACGAGCTTCGACGTGCCGATCGGCGCCTACCAGGTCAGCGGCGAGTTCGCGGCCATCGAGGCGGCCGCGCGCAACGGCTGGCTCGACCGCCGCCGGGCGCTCACCGAGTCGACCACGTCCATCCTCCGGGCGGGCGCTGGGTTCGTGATCACGTACGCCGCTGCCGACCTCGCGTCGTGGGCCCGGGAGGCGTGGTGATGCCGCTCGAGGCCCCGCTGGGGCGGCCCGCCGCGGCCGGCAACCGCCAGGCGCTCCTCCGCCAGGACGCCGAAGCCCTGTTCCCGGGCGGCGTCAACAGCCCGGTCCGAGCGTTCAGGTCCGTGGGCCGGCCGCCGCTGATCCTCGCCGAGGGCTCCGGCTCTCGCGTCAAGGACGCGGACGGCAACGTGTACCTCGACTACATCGGCTCGTGGGGTCCCGCGCTGCTCGGGCACGCGCAACCGGCGGTCGTCCAGGCCGTCCGCGACGCTGCGCTCGGCGGGTTCGCCCTGGGCGCCACCGGCCCGCGCGAGATCGAGCTGGGCCAGCGGATCCGGGCCGCGATGCCGTCGATGGAGCGGCTGCGGTTTGTCTCGTCCGGCACCGAGGCCGTGATGAGCGCGATCCGCCTCGCCCGCGGCGCAACCGGCCGCGACCTCGTGGTCAAGTTCGCGGGCGGGTACCACGGGCACGGCGACAGCCTGCTCGTGGACGCGGGGTCGGGCCTCGCGACGCTCGCGATGCCGGGCTCGGCGGGCGTCACCGCCGGCGCGGCCCGCGACACGATCGTCGTGCCGTTCAACGATCCCGAGGCCATCGGCGCGGCGTTCGAGACGTTCCGCGACCAGATCGCGTGCGTCATCGTGGAGCCGGTGGTGGCGAACGTGGGCGTGATCCCCCCGGAGCCCGGGTTCCATGAACTTCTGCGGCACCTCACGGAATCGAACGGCGCGCTGCTCATCTTCGACGAGGTCATCACGGGCTTCCGCATCGCCAGGGGCGGCGCGCAGGAGCTGTTCGGCATCAAGCCCGACCTCACCACGCTGGGCAAGATCATCGGTGGCGGGATGCCGGTTGGCGCCTACGGCGGCCGCGCGGACCTGATGCGGCTGATCGCCCCCGACGGCCCGGTCTATCAGGCGGGCACGCTGTCGGGCCATCCGCTCGCGATGGCGGCGGGCGTCGCGATCCTCGACCAGCTCAGCCCCTCGGTGTACGCCCGCCTCGAGCGGGCAGGGGCCCAGCTCGAGGCCGGGCTCCGCGATGCGGCGGCCGCGGCCGGCCGACAAGTGGCCGTCAGCCGGGTGGGCTCGCTCCTCACTGTGTTCTTCCGGGCGACCCGGCCGCGCAACGCGGCCGAGGCGCTCGCGTCGGACCGCGACGCGTTCGCGCGCTTCTACGGCGCCATGCTCGACGAGGGGGTGCTGCTGCCCCCGTCGCAGTTCGAGGGATGGTTCCTGAGCGCTGAGCACAGCGACGCGGACATCACCGCGACGGTCGCTGCCGCCCAGAAGGCATTCCGCGCGTGACGCCCGCGATCTCCTCGTCGGCGCCGTCCCCGGCCGCCGCCACCACGGCAGCGCGCCGCGACGCCCGCTTCCTGCGAGCGCTGCGGAGCGAGCCCGTGGACGCGACGCCGGTGTGGTTCATGCGCCAGGCCGGTCGGGCCCTGCCCGAGTACCGGGCCATCCGGGAGCGGGCGACGCTGCTCGAGATCACCCGTGATCCCGCGCTGTGCACCGAGGTGACCCTCCAGCCGGTCCGTCGGCTGGGCGTGGACGCGGCGATCCTGTTCGCTGACATCACCACGCCCCTGGCCGGGATGGGCGTCGCGTTCGACATCGTCGAGGGTCGCGGGCCGGTCATCGAGCATCCCGTCCGGACGGCTGCCGACGTGTCGGGCCTGCGCGCGCTCGAGCCGGAGACGGCGGTCGGCCCGCTCCTGGAGGCGATCACGCTGATCCGCCGCGAGTCGCCCGTGCCCCTGATCGGCTTCGCGGGCGCGCCGTTCACGCTGGCCTGCTATCTCGTCGAGGGCGGGCCGTCCCGCGAGTTCCTCAAGACCAAGGCGCTCATGCACGCCGAACCCGAGACCTGGGCAGGGCTGCTGGACCACCTGGTGGCGGCGACGATCGCCTACCTGCGCGCGCAGGTGGCGGCCGGCGTCGAGGCGGTCCAGGTGTTCGACAGCTGGGTCGGGGGACTCTCGCCCCTGGACTACGAGCGGCGGCTGTGGCCGCACATGCGCCGGCTGTTCGAGGGCATCGCGGGCCTGGGCGTGCCGTCGATCCACTTCGGGGTGGGCACCGCGGGGATCCTGGGGCTCCAGGCGACGGCGGGCGGGGACGCGATCGGCCTGGACTGGCGGATCTCCCTCGCGGACGGCCGGCGACTCCTCGGCGACCGGGCGGTGCAGGGCAACCTCGATCCGTCGCTGCTGCTGGGTCCGTGGAACGGGGTGGAGGAAGCCGCCCGCTGGATCCTCGACCAGGACGACCACCGCCCCGGCCACGTGTTCAACCTCGGCCACGGCGTGCTGCCGGGCACCGACCCCGAGCACCTCCGCCGCCTCGTCGGCCTGGTTCACGACCACGGGGCGTCCCGATGACCCGCGATGCCGTGCTGCTCATGGCCTACGGCAGCCCCGACCGGCTCGACCAGGTCGAGGCGTACTACACGGACATCCGGCGAGGCTCGCCGCCCCCGCCCCACCTCCTCGAGGAGCTCAAGGGCCGCTACCTCGCGATCGGCGGCGGCTCGCCGCTGTCGAGGATCGTGGGCGACCAGCGCGCCGCGGTCCAGGCGGAGCTCGCCGCGCGGGGCAGGCCGCTACCGGTCTATGCCGCGATGCGCCACATCGCGCCCCGGATCGGCGACGTCGTGCGCCAGATGGCGTCCGACGGCGTGGAGCGGATCGCGGCCATCCCGCTGGCGCCCCAGAAGAGCTCCAATGCGGCGGGCTATCGGCGTGCCGTGGACGCGGGGCTCGCGGGCGTGGACCACCCGCCGGAGGTCTCCTTCGTCGACAGCTGGCATGACGCGGCGCGGTTCATCGAGGCGCTGGCGAACACCACCCGCGAGATGCTCGCCCGCTTCCCGGACCCGGATGCGGTGACGCTCATGTTCACCGCCCACAGCCTGCCCGCCCGCGTGGTGGCGGAGGGGGACCCGTATCCCGACGAGCTGGCCCGCACGGCGCGGCTCGTCGCGGAGGCCGTCGGGCGGCCCGACTACACGTTCGCGTTCCAGTCCGCCGGCCGCACCGACGAGCCCTGGCTGGGCCCCGAGATCCTGGCGGAGATCCGGCGGCTGGCCGCCGAGGGCGTCACCGAGCTCGCCGTCCGCCCGGTCGGCTTCGTCGCCGACCACCTCGAGGTCCTCTACGACCTCGACATCGAGGCCCAGGGCGTGGCGCGCGAAGTCGGGATCCACCTCGAGCGCGCCCGATCCATGAACACCGACCCCGTCTTCATCGCCGGTCTGGCCGACGTCGCGCTCGCGGCGCTGGGCCTGCCGGCGACCGCGTGAGAGGAGCGTCTCCGTGACTGCGACGATCGAGCCCCAGCATCCCGGCCACCCCGGCGGGCACCCCGGCGGAGGCCATCCGGGCCATCCGGGCATCACCGGCGTCGGTGCCGTTCGCGCGGAGGGGTACGTGTACGCGCGCGCGCCGATGCTCGTGTACTGGGAGACGACGCTCGCGTGCGGCCTCGCCTGCCGCCACTGCCGCGCGACCGCCCAGCCCGAGCGCGACCCGCGCGAGCTGACCACCGAGGAGGGGTACCGGCTGCTCGACGAGATCCTCAAGTTCGGCCGGCCGTTCCCGCACGTCGTGTTCACCGGCGGGGACCCGCTGAACCGCCCCGACCTCCACGACCTGGTTCGGGCCGCGACCGAGCGGGGGATCGGGTGCTCGCTTGCCCCTGCCGCGACGCCGCTGCTGACCAAGGAGGTCCTCGCGAGCCTGCACGAGGCCGGGATCCAGAACATCTCGCTCTCGATCGACGGCTCCGACCCCGAGCGCCACGACGGCTTCCGCGGCGTCGCGGGCACCTTCGAGAAGACGCTCCGCGCGGCGACGTGGGCGAACGAGGTCGGCCTGCCGATCCAGGTCAACACCCTGGTCACCGACGAGACGCTGCCCGACCTGCCGGCGGTGTACGAGCTGCTCACGCGCATGGACGTCATGCGCTGGAGCCTGTTCATGCTGATCACGACGGGACGGGGCAGCGAGCTCAAGGAGATCAGCCCCGCCGAGTCCGAGCGCCTCAACCTGTGGCTGCTCGACCTCGCCAAGACCGCGCCGTTCCAGGTCAAGACCACCGAGGCGACCCACTACCGACGCCAGGCGATCAAGGCGTGGCACGCGGCGGGCATGGACGACGAGTCAATCGCCAAGACCTCGGTCGGGCGCGGCTTCGGCATCCGCGACGGCAACGGCATCGTGTTCGTCGGCCACGACGGCACCGTCAACCCGAGCGGCTTCCTGCCGATCCCGCTGGGGAATGTGCGGACGTCGTCGATCGTGGACCTGTACCGCGACCACGAGACCATGAAGGCCCTGCGCGCCCCCGAGGGCTTCAAGGGACGCTGCGGGATGTGCGAGTACGCGCGCGTGTGCGGCGGCTCGCGGGCGCGCGCGTACATGTGGACCGGCGACCCGCTCGAGTCGGACCCGCTCTGCCCGTACGTGCCGAGCGGCAACGTCCCCGCCTACGGCATGGCCTGAGGCCCCGATGGGCGTCCTCGTTGTCGGGGGCGGGATCACCGGGCTGGTCGCGGCCCGGTCGCTCGCCCGTGACGGCTTTGACGTGGTGCTGGCGGAGGCCGGCCCGAGGCTCGGCGGCAAGGTGGCCACCGAGCAGGCCGACGGCTTCACGATCGAGCACGGCCCCGATTCGTTCCTCTCCACCCGGCCGGCCGGGATCGCACTGGTCCGGGAGCTCGGCCTGGGCGACGCCCTGGTGGGGACCGCGGGCACGCGGACGGTGTACATCCGCCACCGCGGCGCGCTCGTGCCGATGCCGGAGGGACTCGGCCTCGTCCTGCCGACGCGCGCCCTCCCGTTCGCGCGGACCGCGCTCTTCTCGTGGCCCGAGAAGCTGCGGATGGCCCGCGACCTGGTCGCGGCGCGCTCGATGCCCGACGAGGACATCGCGGTGGGCGTCTACCTGCGGCGACGGCTCGGCGACCCGCTGGTGGAGCGCCTCGCCGGCCCCCTGGTGGGCGGCGTGTACGGCACGCCGATCGACGAGCTGTCGCTCGACGCGGTGGTGCCGACGCTGCGGACGGCCGAGCGCGAGCACCGCAGCCTGCTGCTCGCCGGGCTGGCCGACGGCCGGAGGATGCGCGCGGCGGCCGCCCAGCGCGCCGCGGCGAGCCCGGGCGCCAAGCCACTGGGCGCGTTCGTGTCGCTGCGGGGCGGCCTCGAGTGGCTGACCTCGGCGGTCGCCGCCTCGGCGGCCCTGGCGGGCACACAGCTGCGCACCGGCCTCGGGGTGAGCTCGCTGGAGCGGTCGGGCGCTGGCGTGACGGTGGGCTTCGCCGACGGGTCGCATGCCCGCTTCGACGCGGTGATCGTCGCGACGCCGGCCAACGCCGCCTCCGCGCTGCTCCGCGGGCCGCTGCCCGAGGCGGCGCGCCGCCTCGACGCGATCCCGCACGGGACCTCCGTCCTCGTGACGCTGGCGTACCCGCGCGACCGAGTCGGCAGCGAGCTGCGCGGGCACGGGTACCTCGTCCCGCGATCCGAGGGCGGGCCGATCGCCGCGTGCACCTGGTCGTCGGAGAAGTGGGCCGGCCGCGCCCCCGCCGGCACCGTCCTGCTGCGGATGTTCGTCCGCGACGAGGGCGACGCCACCGTCCTGCCGGACCCCGCGCTCGTGGCCGCGGCCCGCGCCGACGCCGAGCGGACGCTGGCGATCAGCGGCGAGCCGGTCCTGGTGCGGACCGCGCGCTACGAGCGCGCCATGCCCCGATACACCGTCGGCCACCTCGACCGCGTCGCGGCGGTCGAGGACGCGATGGACGCGTGGCCCGCCCTGACCCTCGCGGGCGCCTCGTACCGCGGCGTCGGGCTGCCGGACTGCATCGCCCAGGGCCAGGCAGCTGCTGAGCGGGTCGCCCGGCGCCTCTCGGCGCGCGAGGCCTCCGGCGAGCCCGATGTGGCAGCGGCGGTCGCCGCGCGCTGAGCGGTCCGTCACCGCGCGCTGAGCGTCCGCCGCCTCGCTCGGGCGTGCCCGCCCGACCTATCCTCGGGAGGCGCCCGGGTCTGCGCCCGTGAACCAGCAGCCTCGCGCCAGCCGGGGCGAGATCCGCACCGAGCCGTCTGGGAACACCAGCGTCACCCAGCCCTTCGGGTCGGGGTCGGCGAGGTCGCGGATCCGCAGTCCGCGGTGCAGGCGGGCCGCCTCGGCCGGCCAGTGCGGATCGTCCACCCGCAACGGGCCGCGATAGACGATCTCGCCGCCGTTGGCGCGCACCTCCGCGTCCGCGACGAGGCGGGGGTCGGCGTCCATCATGTCCCGAGGGCCATCCGGAGCTCGGGCAGCCGGTCGATCGTCGCGAGGTCCCAGGGCGAGCGGAAGATCAGCACCGCGTGGGCGAAGCCCGCGTCGCGATACGCGCGCAGCACGTCCGCCACGTCGGCCACGGACCCGCCCGCTCCGAGCCCGTCCTCGTTGCCCTGGGGCCGGTGCTCGCGGAGCCATCGGTCCCATGCCGTCTCGGCCTCGGCGCGGTCGCGGCGCACCACGGCGTTGAGGTTGACGGTGCGCTCCACCTCCCGGTCGTCCCGCCCGACCGACTCGCACGCGGCTCGAAGCAGCGCCGACGATGCCGCCACCTCGTCGGGTGTGCCGTAGGCGTTCCACATGTCGGCGCACCTGGCGACCAGCGGCAGCGTCTTGCGCGGCCCGGACCCGCCGATCAGGATCGGCAGCCGCGCCTGCACCGGCCGCGGCGCGCAGGCCGCGCGGTCGAAGCGGTAGAAGCGGCCCTGGTGCGTCACCTCCTCGCCGTCGAGCAGGCGTCGGATCAGGGGCACCGCCTCGGCGAGGCGGTCGAGCCGCTCGCCGACGCTGGCGCCGAAGTCGAAGCCGAAGGCCGTGTGCTCGCGCTCGAACCAGCCGGCGCCGAGGCCCAGGATGGCGCGCCCGCCCGAGATGTGGTCGACGGTCGTCGCCATCTTCGCCACGAGCCCCGGATTGCGCAGGGTGTTGGCGCCGACCATCAGCCCGAGACGGGGTCGGCGGGTGATCGCGGCCAGCGCCGCCAGCGTCGTCCAGCCCTCGAGCTTGGGGTCGGGCCAGTCGGCCTCGTCGGACAGCAGGTGGTCGTCAACCCACAGGTCGTCGAACCCGGCCGCCTCTGCCCGCAGCGCCGCGTCGCGAAGCGACGGCCAGTCCGTCCGCTGGACCCAGAACGCCGCCCCGAACCGCATCGTGGTCACCCCATCCGGTCTGTTTCACGACATGGTAGGGGCGGGCGCGTGCGGGAAAGCGGCGGGCGCGCTGGGCGAGCCCGCCTCAGGGGATCGGGGCGACGTCGAGCAGCGTGCTCATCATGGCCGGGTCGCCAGCCGGCCGGTTGGCGTTGAACACGGCCGCGAACACCGTGCCCGAGACCGTCTGCGAGCCTGCGGTCCCGACCAGCGTGACGCTGATGAGCCGGCCCGACACGCCCCGGTTCGAGAGCACGAGCGAGGTGATGGTCCCGACGTTCGTGCGGGCGTCGGCGCCGAAGATCGCGGACAGCGAGGCCAGGGAGTAGCTGGCGGTCTGCCAGGTGGCGTGCGGCGACGAGGCGTCGTACGGGACGCCCGCGCTGTCGCGGTCGGGGGACCCCTGGAGGTAGCTCACCGGCGTGGCCACGATCGCGCCCGTCGGAGAGACGAAGGCGAGCTGGTTGTCCTCGGTCGCCCCGCCCGCGGTCGAGTTGTAGAGCGTGTTGGCGACCGCGGAGCCGCTCATGACCACCTGTCCAGCGGTCGCCGCGATGGCCGCGTCCGTCGCCGGGCGCTCCGTCAGCACGCCGAGATAGACCTGGGAGCGGGTGTCGTCGTAGAGGTCGTACGTGCCCGTGCTGGGGTGGGCGTGGTACGCGGCGTACGAGCGCGCCGCGATGGCCTGCGCCTGCAGTGCCGCCATCGGCCAGGTCGAGGGCATCTCGGCGGGCACGACGCCCCGCAGGTAGTCCTCCATCGAGACCACGTTGACCAGGCGGGCCTTGGCCGAGCTGAGCAGCAGGGCGCTCACGACGCCGCGGTACTGGTCGTAGTACGAGGCCATCGAGGCGATCTGGATCGTCGTGGCGGGCGAGGCGGGCCGGAAGTTCAGCGTTGACGGGGCGGCCGCGGCGACGAGCACGGTGCCCCCGGAGTCCACGACCACGCGCCAGCCGGTGCCGGTCTGGTACACGCTCGCCCGTGCGTCGGCCGGCAGCGACGCCGCGATGCCGTCGATCGACCAGGGGCCGCCTCGTCCGTACACCGTCAGCGGTGAGGACTGGGTGGCGGTCTCGTCCTCGAGCAGCACGCGCAGCGAGGGGTTGGCCGCGAGCTGCCCGATCGTGGTGCCCTGGTAGTAGTGGGCGAGGATGGCGGGGGCGTTCTGGCCGGCCAGCGCGCGCCCGAGCGCGCCGTACTGCGACATCCCGACCCCCTGGCCGCTGCCTCGACCGTAGAACGTGACGGTGGAGCCGAGCTGCGCGGGCGTCGGCGCGGCCCTGAGGACGCCGGTGGCGGCGTACAGGGCGGCGGCGCCGTAGGCGGAGCTGACCGGGGTGCCATTGACGGCGGTCACGACGTACCAGGTGGAGCCGGACTGGGGGGTCGGGCACACCGACGACCACGAGCCGCCCGACACGGTCCCGCCGACGGTGACCGAGGCCCCGAGCGGGAGCGACACCCTC
>JAKAMV010000896.1 GCA_021812735.1 Chloroflexota bacterium
CGGGGCTGCTGGTGGTCGAGTTGTTGCCGAGCTGGCCATAGTCGTTCCAGCCCCAGCACTGGACGGCGCCGCCGGCGACGAGCGCGCAGGTGTGCCACCCGCCGGCGCTGATCGCGGTCGCCCCGCTGATGCCGGTCACGTCGGCGGGGATCAGGCTGTCGGCGGTCGAGTTGATCCCGAGCTGGCCATAGTCGTTCCGGCCCCAACACTTGACGGCGCCGCCGGCGACGAGCGCGCAGGTATGGCCCGCGCCGGCGCTGATGGCGGTCGCGCTCGCGGTGACGGCGGAAAGAGCCGCCGATGGCGTCGCTGGGAGAGGCGCTCCCGCTGCGCTCGCGGGTCCCGCCCCCGTCCCTGTCAGCAGCACCGCCACCGTCGCCGCGACCAGACAGCGTGTGCGCCAGCGCTCCATCGTCCCCGCTGCGTCTCCCTCACGGGCGCGTCGCGCCCGGTTCCTATCCCTCACCGGAGCGTCGTCCTGGCGCCCATCGCTCGAAGGGGCGGCAGCGGCGAACGGGCGTCAAACCCGAGCTCGGTGACGATCCACCGACCGTCGTTGGGGTCGTAGGCGACGCGAGGGTCGAACACCCATGAGAACGGTCCGACGCCGGACCAGAAGTCCGTCGGCGCGACGGTCGAAACCAGGGTTCCGTGCATCATGCCCTCGCGCCTCTTTGGCCACGGGTCAGGCGCCGGCCGACCGCTCTGGGCCGCGCGACCGACCGGGCCGCCAGCACCTGCTCCAGCACCGCATGGCTCCCGGCGTCGGCCGGGAACCAGTCGCTGAACGCGAGCCCGTCGGGCTCGGAAGCGGTGCTCACCAGGCCCTCGAAGCGGATCTCGCCCTCGGGCTCGCGCCACACGAGCGGATACGTCCAGCGGGACTTCGCCAGCCGCGCCGGCGTGGTCTCCCAGGCGTGGAGCAGCTTCGCGACCACGGTCGGGTCGTTGGCGGCGAACGCGGCGAGCACCTGGTCGACCCACGGCCCGGGCTCCTCGAGCGCGGCCCCGCCGCCGGGCACCCCCTTGAGGATGCCGACCGCAATGGCGAGGCACTCGTCGAAGTTGGCGATGCGTGCCGCGATCCGCGGCTCGGCCATGAGCGAGAGGAAGTGCATCTCGGGCCTGGGCCGGCCCGCGACCTCCGCGTCCACGTCCGCGCCCCAGAGCAGGGTCGCGGCCCGGTTGGCCGCCAGGATCTCCATCAGGTTGCCGACGATGAACTGGGGCCAGGGCGTGCCCTCGATCTCGGCCCGGGCCTCCGCGAGCGTGTAGAAGTAGCCAGGGTGCTCGTCGGGCGGGAACAGGTGGTCCGCGGCGGCGAACCCGGCGGCCGCGAGGATCTCGCGCGCCCGGAGCTGGGGTACCTGGAGCACGGAAAGGATCGCGACCAGGTGCTCGCGGGTCGGCGTGCGCGCGCCGCTCTCATACTTGCGGACAGCCTCGGCCGAGAGGCCCGCGCGCTGACCGAGCTCCGCCTGCGTCAGGTCGAGCAGGGCGCGCTCGCGCCGCAGCATCGCGCGCCAGTCGCTATCCCCTTGAGCCATCGCTCCCTGCCCCCTCTTCCGCACCAGGTCCTCCGCTCGTCGAGCCTGGGCGGTCCATGCAGGGAACACGACTTGGGCTGCTGCCGTCAATCCTGCAAGCGGCACATCCGGTGCCGGTGCCGGTCCGGCACGACCAAGTCAGGCCCGACGGACCATCCGAGGTGAGCCGGACGGCCCCCACTGGCGGCGTCCGGGCTCCTGCACCCGCACCAGCAGCACGCCGGCGATCCCGAGCCCCAGCGCGCCGACCGCAATCGCCGCCCGCGGCCCCGTCGGCCCGTTGGCCGGGCCGCCGACGACGTCCATCACCGTGCCGCCGACCGCCGCCGCAAGCAGGCCGGCCGACCCGCCAGCGACATTCGCGAGCCCCATGAAGCGCCCGGCCGACTCGAGGGGAACGAGCTCGGTCAAGAGCGCCCAGTCCACCGCGAGGAACGTGCCGGCGGCGATGCCGAACAGCACTGCTCCCGCGACCGCGACCGGGATCACCGGCGCCGCCGCGCACACGAGGAGCCCCGACGCCCCGACGCCGCAGGCGAGCGCGATCACAGGCCGACGGCCGACACGATCGGAGAGCCGTGCCGCGGGCAGCACGCTCACGAGGGTCCCCACCGCCACCATCCCAACGAGGATGGCGATGAGGCCACCCGACGCCGCCTCGTCAAGCCCGAAGCAGCGCGCGACGTAGAACGGCGCGAGGCTGGTCAGGACCGAGCCGCCGGCGAGGAACAGCAGGCGCGACGCCACCAGCCACATGAAGCTGCGGTGGGCGAGGACGTCGCGTCCGAGTGCGGACCCGGCGACCGAGTGCCACGAGCGACCCAGCCGCGGCTTCGCGAGCCGCGGCTCGCGGACGGGCGCGAGGAGCAGCAGCATCGTCGTCACCTCGACGACGCCGAGCCCCACTGTGACAAGACCGTACTGGTGGGCGGCGATGGCAACCGAGCCCGCGAGGTATCCGCCCACGTTGCCGAGCGCGATCATCAACCCGACCAGCCCTGACGCCAGACCCACCTGGCGATCGGGCACGAGATCCGGGATGAGGCCCTGGTACGGGCCCTGCGCGATGTTCGACGAGACCTGCAGCAGGAACACGAAGG
>JAKAMV010000220.1 GCA_021812735.1 Chloroflexota bacterium
CGTGTACCACGAGTGGGACACGCTCTCGGCCACGCTGGTCTGGTCGACGCCGAGCACCGTGGTCAGGTCACGACCCATGATCCGGCCGCGCGGCAGGTAGAACGTGCGCGGATCGTTCGGGTCGCCCTGGGGGAACTCGCCGTAGGACATGTAGTTGCCGATTCCCTGCCCGTACCCCGCCCAGTCCTTGTAGAACCCGGCCACGGCGAGCACGTCGGGGATGTAGACCTGGTCCACGAAGGTCTTCGCCTGCGTGATGAGCTCGGAGATCTCGGACAGTCGCCGCGTGGTCAGCGCGGTGGGCGAGTTGGGATCGACCCCCATGGCCATGCCGCCCACCACGTACGTCTGGGGGTGCGGGTTCTTGCCACCCAGCAGGGCGTGGATGCGGATCACCTGGCGCTGCCAGTCGAGCGCCTCCAGGTAGTGCGCCACCGCCAGCAGGTTCGCCTCGGGCGGCAGCTTGTACGCCGGGTGGCCCCAGTAGCCGTTGGCGAATGGGCCCAGCTGACCGCTCGACACGAACGTCTTCAGGCGGTCCTGGATCCCCTTGAAGTAGGCCGTGCTGGAGAGCGGCCACTGGCTGATGGACTGCGCGAGGTCGCTCGTCTTCGCGGGGTCCGCCGACAGGGCGGAGACGACGTCGACCCAGTCGAGCGCGTGCAGGTGATAGAAGTGGATCACGTGGTCCTGCACGTACTGGGTGCCGGCGATCAGGTTGCGGATGATCCGGGCGTTGGTGGGGATGGTGATCCCGAGGGCGTTCTCGACGCTGCGGACCGACGCGAGCGCGTGGACCGTGGTGCACACGCCACAGGCGCGCTGTGCGAAGACCCAGGCGTCACGCGGGTCGCGGCCCTTCAGGATGAGCTCCATGCCCCGGAACATCGTGCCGGTGCTCCAGGCGTCCGACACGGCGCCGTTGGTGACCTCGACCTCGATGCGGAGGTGCCCCTCGATCCGGGTGATGGGATCGACGACGATGCGCGCCATCTCCTAGGACACCTCCTTGCCCTGCGCCCCCGGCGTGACGTGGACGTCCGGCGCCGCGGGTGGCGGCCCGCCGGACGGTGGCTCCGGCGGCTCCGGTGGCTCATCAAGGGGTTCGGCCGTCTGCGCCCCCGACCGGGAGTGGGCGCGGAGGTAGCTGCCGGCGCCGTGCGCGACCGTCAGTGCGCTCACCACGCCGACCAGCCCGAGCCCGACCTGGTCGGCCGTCACGTCGACCGCGAAGCCCGGCGGGTTGGTCAGCCGCCGGTAGAACGGGCTCATCTGGTCCCAGAAGGCCGGCATCGTGCAGCCGACGCAGCCGTGTCCCGCCTTGACCGGCCAGCTGGTGCGGTCGTTGAAGCGGGCGGTCGGGCAGTTGGCGAAGGTCTCGGGGCCCTTGCAGCCCATCTTGTAGAGGCACCAGCCCAGGCGGTGGCCCTGGTCGCCCCAGGCGAGCACGTACTCGCCCGCGTCGAAGTGGGCTCGCCGCTCGCACTGGTCGTGCAGCAGCTGCCCATAGGCGAACAAGGGGCGCCCCATGCTGTCGGTGGCCGGGAACGAGTTGAAGGTCAGGTAGTACACGATGGTGGCGGTCAGGTTCTGCACGTTCATGGGGCAGCCCGGCAGGTTGATCACCGTCGCGTTGGGGACGAACTGCGAGACCCCGGTGGCGCCGGTCGGCCCGCCGTTCGCTCCCGGCAGTCCGCCGTCGAACGCGCACGTCCCGACCGCGATGGTGGCCAGGGCGTTGCCGCAGACCTCCTGCACGATCGACCCGAACGTGCGGCCGCCCACGGTGCAGTAGATCCCGTTCTCGGCCAGCGGGATGGCACCCTCCACCACGGCGATGTAGCCCTTCGGGTAGGCCGCGATGGTGTCCGTGCGGGACTTCTCGGCGGCGGTCCCGGCGGGGGCCATGATCGTCTCGTGGTAGTTCACCGACAGGGTGTCCAGGATGATCTCGGCCGCGGTGGGGTGGGACGCGCGCAGGAAGCCCTCGGTGTTACCGGCGCAGTCCTGGCCCTCGATCCAGATCACGGGGATGCGCGGTGCGGTGGCGAGTGCCTTTGCGATCCGCGGCCCGAACGATGGCGGCAGTGCCAGCGCCGCCGCCATCCCGCCGCAGAACTTGAGGAACGCTCGCCGCGAGACGCCTCGCTCGGCGAGCAGCCGCCAAAGGCTCGATTCCTCGGGCTCCATGGGCCTCCCTCCCTGTTTCGTGAACTCGACCGGGAGCGGCAGCGTCCGGTGTCGCGCGCCTCCCGCGCGGCACGTGCCCGTTCCGGTCCAGGCATCTACGTGGCGATCGGCGCTCCTCTCGGCGACGCGCCAGCGGTCGTGGGCTGCGGGTCCGCTGACTTCCCGGGCGTGTGGTCCGCGAATTGCTGCGTGTCCGTCTCTATCAGTGTCGCGAGGTTCTCAACGGAGCGGACCAGGTCGTGCCGGATCGCGTGCTCCATGGACTGGTCACCGACGACTGCGCTGATGGCTTCCCCGCCGGCTTCCCTGGGCAGGTCGATGTCCACCTCGCTCTCCACGACCGTCTCGCCGGGTCCGGCCGATGCGAAGCGCCGGATCCAGGTCAGCCGCCCGCCCTGGAGCGCCACCCCGTTGGTCGTGATGGCATGCGGTGGATCGAGCAGGGTGACCAGGTGGTGCATGCCGAGCTGCCGCCCGGCAAGACTCATCAGGGCATCGAACGCGGCCGGGGGTCTGTCGGCGGGTCCGCTGGTCCGGGTGACTGCCACGAAGAACGGGTTCCACTCGGGCAGCCGTGCGGGCTGCACGGACAGGTCGAATACCCGCTCGATGGGCGCCTGGATCACGCGGCGAGCCACAAAACGGCCCAAACCACAGTCCTCCGCCGCCGGGTGCAGTGGTCGGCCGCCGACGACTCGGCACGCCCCCGCCGGCCGGCGTCAATGCCCCCTGGTCACCGGATCGTTGCACCGCCGGGCACGCACCCGGTAGGGCCGGATGGCCCGCGATGGGGTTGCCGCTCGGGAGCAGCGCCACCGGTCGGATGGGGGCCGGAGTGGCGGGTCCCTGGCTCAGGATACCGGTGGCGCAGGTGCCGTCCCCTGCTGGCTCAGCGTGAAGCCGTTGCCGTCCCGGTCGGGCTTCGACGGAACCTCGACCAGGAGGTCGCCGCGGATCATCGCGCCGCCGTCGGCCGCGATCAGTCGCGGGTCCGTGCCGTTCACGGTGGCGTTGTCGAAGGCGGTGGACCCGTGGGTCGCGAGGGCCGCTGTGCGCCACCCGACGACGGGTGCCTCCTCGATCCATTCCGCGGACGTGCCCGGGCCGGCGTATGCCCGTACCGTGGTGTAGGAGCCTCCGCGCGCGTCCGAGATGGTGATGCGCCACCGGTCGGTCCCCACCCGCTCGATGCGTGCCGTCATCCGGTCGCCCGGCCTCACCGCCAGCGAGCGGATCCTCACGGCCGGCGCGGGCAGCACCTCCCACCACGCCGAGTAGTGGGCCGCGCCGCCGTAGAAGTCCTGCTCGGTGCCGGCCTGGATGAGCGATGTGTTGGTGACCCCGTCAATGCCGACCCACAGCGCCGAGAAGGTCGAGCGGCTGGTCGGGGCCACGCGCGGGACCGCCCACTGGCCGCTCACGCTCCGGTACGGCCCGCGTTCGACCGCGTAGCCGGCCCAGTTCGAGGAGTACCAGCCCAGCCCCGTGGCGCCCCGGATCGAGGCGGTGGTCTCGTACGTGGCCGGGGCAACGGCCGGGAGGGAGAGGGCCGCGACCGCGAGCATGGAAGCCAGCGCGACGGAGAGCCGGGTGCGCGCCCGCCCGCGATTCCGGGCACGGGGCTGGGCGGCGGGGTGCCCGGCGGGCAGCCCGGCCGTCCCGATGCGAGCCCGTCCTCGCGCTCCGGCAGGTCCTCGCGCTCCGGCAGCGACCGCCGATCCCTCGCCGGTCATCCCTGGCTGGAGGGTGCCTGCGGAGTCGGGCTCGGGGTGGGCGTCGGGCCCGCCGTGTTCGGGGCCGCGCCGCCCCGGCCGCCGTACCAGCCGTGGGTGCCGGGTCCACCGCCGAAGCCACCCGGCATGCCGAACCCGCCGGGCATGCCGCGGAACCCGTGCCCGAACCCGAACGCCAGGTGGCCGTTCGCCAGCTGCTGGACGACCGCGTTGAGAATGGTCGTCTCCTGGGCGGAGGTCATGCTGCCCTGGGTGACCAGCGTGTCGAGCCGGGTCTTCACGGCGTCGTGGATCGCCGAGGTCACCGTGGCGTAGTCCACGCCCTGCTTCAGGGCGATGGCCTTGAGGTCCTGTCCCGACCGGAGCGAGCTCAGCAGCGACTGGGTGTCGAGCTTGAGCGCCGACGCCGCCGCGTTCAGCACCGCGGTGGCGTCGACGTGCCACGCGCCGTGTCCGGGGCCCGCGAAGGGCATGACGCCGACGCCGAAGGGCCCGACGCCGAAGGGCCCGGCGCCGAAGCCGAACCGGCCGCCCGCGCAGGGCGAGGAGCCGGCGTTCGACAGTGCGCTCTTGAGTTGGTCGGCCTGGGTCTGCGTGAGACGTCCCTGCTGCACCAGCTGATCGATCGTGTCACCCGCGGCGCCGGTGATTGCCTGCTGGAGCGTCTGAACCGAGATGTTGAGCCGCGCGGCGAGGTTGGAGAGCATGGCCTGGCAGACCTGCGATCGGTCGCCGACCTGGCCGGGCACGGCCACCTGGGGGGTGGGCGTCGGGTTGGCGCCACCGGCTGCCAGCGCGGGGGGCGCGCCGGATGGAGCGCTCAGGGCGACGGCGCTCACCAGCGCAACCATCACGAAGGCGGCGGCCCCGCCGACCACGATCGACAGCCGCCGGCGTTCGCGACGGTGATCCTTCACGACCGGCGCGACGGGCTCGACTTGCTGCCACGTGTACTGCGGCTCTGGGGTTCCAGCGGGCTCGGACATGCTCAGGTCTCCGGCTTTCTCGACGGTTGTCCGATTGTGACGCAGGATCGTGAGAAGGTCCTGAAACGCGGCGGTACCGCCGGGTTCACCCCGTGGGATGGCACTCGAGGCGCAGCCTCGGCCGGCCGCCGACGACGCGGGAGAGCCGCACGCCCGGGGTGTCCGGCATGCCTCCGCCCCCCAGGGATCCGTCATCCCCCGAGCCCGGCGGGACGTCGTCGACCCCGTCGAGGCCGTCCGGGCCGCCGGTTGATGCCGGGAGCGGGTCCGGCTCCGGCGCCGCCCACTCCGCGATGCCTCGCGCCACCGCGAGCCCGATGGCGTACGAGAGCCCCGCGACCGCGCCCGAGATCAGCCTGCTGGCGAGCCCGAAGGCCACCACGACGATCACGAGCACGCTCGTCGCAAATGCCAGGCCCATCGCGTCCGGCTGCATCCGCGTGCCCCCGTGGCCCCTACGCCGGAACAGGTTCCGGCGGACTGATCGTGTCACCGCAGTAGCGCACGGCACAAGTGGCAGGTGGCCCGGAGATGGGCGACCAGCCCATCCCCGCCTCGTCAGCTGGCCGACAGCTCCATCCCCGGCGCGTCGTCCGGTCGGCCGGCGAACCCGAGGCGCTCGTAGAAGTGCCGCTTGCCGCGCGCGCAGAAGAGCTGCGTGTCGAGGATGCGGTGCTCCCTGCACCTGGCGACGAGGCGCCCCACGATCTCACTCCCGATGCCGCGGTGTCGGTAGCCGGGGTCGACGATGACGTCGGCGAGCAGCGCGTGCAGGACGCCGTCCCCGACGATCCGCCCGGTCCCGACAAGCCGGTCGCCGTCGTATGCCGACACGGCGTACCAGGTGTGCGCAAGCGCCTCGCTAGCCGTGGCTGCCGTGAGCCGGCCCTCGGTGTCCCAGCCCGTGGTCCCGAACAGGCGGGCGAACGTGTCGGGCGTGGGGACCTCGGCGCGGTACTCGATCTCGGACACGCTGGCGGATCCTCCCGGCTGCTGGTCTACCGCTCGATTGTCGCCGCGGTGAGCCAAAGCGGTGGCCCGTGTCGACACCGCCGCGCCGAGCCGGCGCCTTGTCCGCGCGGGCACCCCTGGCGCGCTCGCCATACTTTGTATGGTGATTTGTGCAGCGGTCCGTCGAGGGGTTGGTCGGCCGTCGCGCGCGAGCATGCCCGCTCGCGTGTCCCGGCAGCCCGGCCGGCCGCCTGAGCGCCCCGCGCCACCACCGGAGGCCTCCGTCCAGCGGCCCGGTCGCACGCAGCCCGGCCGCACGCAGCCCGGCCGCACGCGGCCCGGTCGCACGCAGCCCGACATACTTTGTATGGTGGGTCGATAGGGCCCCCTGCGGCGCGGCTGTCCCCCCTGCGGCGCGGCTGTCCCCCCTGCGGCGCGCCTGTCCCCCTGCGGCGCGGCTGTCCCCCCTGCGGCGCGCGCCTGTCCCCCTGCGCCGCGACTGCCCCCTGGCTGAGCCGCTACCGCCCGCGTCCCAGTGACAACCTCTCAGCCCGTGCCGCCCGTCATTCGGGCGGCTGCCACCCGCAGCGCCTCGGCGATGGCTCGCGGCTGCCCGGTCACGGCGGCGAGGAATTGCTCGCGGTCGAGGGCGTACAGCTCGACGTCGGTCACCGCGACCACCGTCGCCGTTCTCGGGACATCGCGGAGCAGGGCGATCTCTCCGAACGAGTCCCCGGCGCCCATGTCCCGGAGCGTCGTCCCCGCACGCGTCACCCTGAGGGTTCCGCTGACGATCACGTAGAAGCGATCGCCCGGCTCTCCCTCCCGGATCACGACCGTTCCGGCAGGCAGCTCGAGCTGGACCAGGCGGCGAGCCGCGGACTCCAGCACGGCTGCCGAGACCGGCGCGAAGATCGACACGCGCTGGAGCACGCCGATCTCGCGCACCGGGATCGTCACGCGTCCGTCGATCCTGGCGAACCGGGGCGCGGCGGCCAGCGCCACCAGCGGCAGCGCAGCCCCGAAGGCGATCAGCGCCCCGCGGACCCCAAGGAGCAGCACAACGGGGGCCACCAGGAAGGAGCCGAGCGCCTCCGCCGCGAGCAGGAGTCCCTCCAGCACGCCGAACACGCGTGCCCGCACCGCGTCCGGGGCAATGCGCTGGAGCAGCGTCTGTCCGGCCACGTCGATGAGCGCCATCCCGATCCCACCGACCGCCAGCAGGACGAGCGCAGACGCGGGTGCCGGCGCGGCGCCGATGAGGAGGAGTTGCAGCCCCACCACGATCGCGCCGACCCCGAGCCATGGCGCGAGCCTGCGCCGTCCCACCAGCGCGAGCGTCGAGACGCCACCGAGCACGATGCCCCCTCCGAACGTCGCGGTCAGGAAGCCGGCTCCCGACTCGCCCGTCCCCAGGAGTTCGATCGACATCAGGACGAGCAGCACCTCGAGGCCGCCGAAGACGAGGAGCCGCCCGGCCAGCAGCGCCATCACGACAAGCAGGTCCCGATCCGCCGCAACGGCCCGCAGCCCGGCCAGCATCGATCCCCCGGCCAGCATCGATCCCCCGGCAGGCATCGATCCCGAGGACTCCTCGGGATCCCCGTCACGTGGCCCGCGGTCTCCCGTTGGCGCGGCGGCACCGACGGTCGCGTGCAGTTCGCCGGTCGGGCTGCGAAGCGGGTGCAGGCGCCCGACCAGGACCGCCGCGACCAGGAGCGCGGCACCGCTCGCGACGAAGGCGGCGCCCACGGTCGCCGCGGCGAGCACGACACCGACGACGAAGGGGCCGACGAGGGCGCCCACGCCTTCGGCAACGCTGCCGAGCGAGTTCGCCGCCGTGAGCTCGTCGGGCGAGCTGGACAACTCCGGCAGCAGCGCTCCCTGCACGGGCCGCGGCACTGTCTGCGATACCGAGACGAGGATCGCGAGGCCGTAGACGGCCAGCGCGCTGGCGTTCGCCAGGATCGCGGCACCGGTGGCGCCGATCAGGATTGCCTGCGCCAGGTACGTCCAGCGCAGGACCCGGTCGCGTCGATAGCGGTCTCCCAGCCCCGAGGTGAAGGGCGCGAGCAGCGCGGCGGGCACGAGTTGGAGCACTGCGACCAGTCCCATGGATGCCGGACCGGTGGCCGCGTACGCGTACACCAGGATCGCCGTCCACTCGCCGGTTTCAACCGCGTTGAAGATGACGAAGGCGACCGTGGCGCGCACGAGCGCGGGGTTCCGCGCGATCCGCCAGAAGGCGTCGATGGACGCGCCGACCCGCGCGGCGACCTTGGGCATGTGGGTAGCATGGCCGATGGCGCAGGCCCTCCGCTGGGCGGCCGCGCTCAGCGACCTCAAGGGAGACTGGAGCGTCCCGTGGAGAAGGTGTTCGAGATCTACATCAAGACGACGCCGGAGCGCCTGTGGGAGGCGATCACCGACCCCGGGATCAGGGCGAAGTACAACTTCGGCGCGGGCGTGACGTCGGACTGGACCGTCGGTTCCCGTTTCGAAATGGGCGCACGAGGTGGCAGCTTCCCGCTCGGCGAAGGAGAGAACCTGGAGGTCGATCCTCCACGCCGGCTGGTTCAGACCATGCTCGCCCTCTGGGACGAGGACGTGAAGAGCGAGGGAACGTCGCGGATCACCTGGGAGATCGAGCCGGTCGGCGACTCCTGCCGGCTGACCGTGACCCACGACCAGCTCCGCGAAGGCGCCAACGAGCAGCTCTACGGCGGCTGGCCGATGATCCTCTCCGGCCTGAAGACGTGGCTCGAGACGGGAGAGCTGCTGACGACCCCGGGATCGCTGCTGTACGGCTGAGGTCGCTGCAGCACGTCCAGATCTGCCTGACGCCTGCCGGCCGTTCGCGGAAGGCGGCGTAGCAGGCCCTCATGCAGTCCAGGCGCGCCGCGCTAGGCGGGTTTGCCGGCGGCCTCGGGCTTCGCCTCCTGCTCCTGGCTGCCGTCGCGGCCCCGGCCGAGCTCGCCGCGCACGGCGGCCGCGCCGTGGACGGCGGACCAGGCGGTCACGGCGCGGAGGAGCGTGGCCGAGTCGGGCCGGACGGCGAGGCGGTCGTTCGCGCCGCGGATCCCGGTTCCGAGTTCGGCGAGCTGCCCCCGGTAGGCAGGCCTGTCGCCGGTCGATCGTTCGGACAGCGGGTAGACGTCGAAATAGCCATCGCTGGAGACGACGACGGTCGCCTCGGCCGAGGAGAAGGGCATGCGGGACATGGTGCGGTCCGATCCGTCGCGCGCTGCGAGCCAACGGAATGGGGACCCGGCGCCTGCGATCTGTGGCTCCACCATGGGGCCATTGCCCGATCCCGTCAAGTCAGGGTACTCGGCCGGCCGGCTCGCGCGGTTCGCGACAAACCACCCGGCGGGTCCCGCCGCAGGAGCGCGCGGACTCACCGAGCTCGCTGACTCTCCTCGTGCGTCGCCTGCTGGACGGAGCGGGCCAGCAGTTCGAACAGGGGGGCAAGCTGGCCGATGAGCTGGCTGTTCTCCCCGTAGATCGACATATTCGTGCCCTGGAGGACTTTCGACGCCGACTCCACGATTTGCGGAACCTGCTCGAGCGGCAGCATCTCGCGGCGCAGGTCCTGCCGGGCCCGTTCGAGCAGGAGCTCGCCTTCCACGTCGAACTCCTTGACCTGGTTCTGCAGGCGGCGCATCCCCAGTTCCTGGCGCAGGACGGCACTCTCCTTCGCGATCCTGAGCAGTCGCACCGGAGCCTCGGCGTTCACTCGATCGCGTTCGATGTCCAGTTGCGCGTGGAACTTCTCGTGTTCCCGGTGCAGGGCCTCCTTGTCGCTGGCCAGCCTCCGCTCCTGGACGCGACCGTCGGATGCCATCTCGGCCAGCCGGGTTTCCTCCTGCGACCGGATGTTGGATTGATCGGCTTTGAGCTTGATGTCGTTGCGGACCTCGGCCTCCAGCTGCTGGCGCAGCTGCGCGTCCACGATGAAGACCTGCGCCACCTGGGCGACTTCCACCGTGACGCCCCAGTCGGTCTCCTGGCCCGCTTCGCCCCGGATGGTCTGCTGCAGGGCAGCCGCCACCACGTCGCTCAGGGTTGTCTTGCGTTGCTCGATGCACTCGACCATGGTCATGTGGGAGACCGCGTGGCGCAGCTCTCCGAGGCAGATATGAGTGAGCAGGGTGGCGATCTGCGCCAGTCCGTCGGTCGCCCCGAAGTCGAAGAGGCGCGCCGCCGACACCGGGTCGGTGATCCGGTATATGACGATGCCCTTGAACCGCAGGGGAATGCCATCCCTGGTCTCCTGGGTGAACTCGAAGGTGGCTTCCTGCTTGGTGCTGGGCACGAGCACGTAGGTGGTCCCCGGCAGCAGGAGAGCCTGCACGGCCGAGCCCCGGTTCTCCAGCACGCCTTTCCGACCGACCAGCAGGTACTGGTTTGGGCCTGCCCGCACGACTGGCATGAGCTGAACCTCCCTGGGTCTGGGGGCACCTGCCCTTGATCTCGTTGGCGCGCGACACCCTGGCCGCGGCCCGCGCTGGCTACGCCGAGGCTGTGCCTTCCGCGGCCTGGAAGCTGTTGCCGAACCGGATGCCTCCACCGGCCTTCTTCGCCGCGTACATCGCCCGGTCCGCCTCGGCGAGCAGCCGTGGCAGCGAGACCAACGGGCGGTCGTCGACCAGCACGAGTCCCAGCGACGACCCGACGCGGACCTCGCGCTCCGCCATGGCTATCGGTTCCTCCAGCCGGGCATGGATGCGGCCGGCCAGGACCCCGGCGGTGGCGTGGTCGCTCACGCCGGGCAGCAGCAGGACGAACTCGTCGCCGCCCATGCGCGCGACGGTGTCGGTGACCCGGATGGAACCGCGCAGCCGTTCACCGACGATCTGCAGCACCTCGTCGCCGGCGGCATGGCCCAGGCTGTCGTTCACCGCCTTGAACCCGTCGAGGTCGAGCATGATGAGCAGGCTCGCGGTGCCCGTGCGCCGCACTCGATCCACCGCGGCGGAGAGCCGGAGCAGGAGCCCGCGGCGGTTGAGGAGCCCGGTCATCTCGTCGTGCGCGACCTGCTCGCGGTCGTCGTGCGCCTCCCACACCAGGAGCACCAGTGCCACGCAGACGAGGGGTGCCCACCAGCCCATCTGCTGGTAGGAGAAGGCCAGGATCCATGCGATGACGCACTCGGCCAGCATCGTGCGGCGCCACGATCCCTCGAACACCAGCACCGTCTCGCGGGCGTTGAGGTGCTCGCGCAGCGCCACGGTGACCACGGCGAAGCCGACCGAGATGCCCCCCAGCACCGCGGCGCCGACCAGTGCCGCGACGAGGTCGGCCGCATTCGGCACGACCCAGGCCGAGGTGATCTGCCGGACCTCACCGACGGCCAGCCCGGCCATCACCGCCGCCAGGGCCTGGGTGGCGTGGTTGGCCAGGACGCCGTACCAGGGCACCTCGCGAAGCTCGCGCAGCTCGAGCGTCGAAACGAACGCCACCCACCCGCCTGCCACCGGGCCGCCCAGCAGCAGAGCGGCGACGATGAACGGCAGGTGGAACGTCAGCACGGCATGGTCGCCGATGGCGGCCGTCCGGAGCGAGCCCACGAGTCCCAGGCACAGCCAGAAGATGAGGCCCGCGCTTACCGGATCTCGTCCGATGATCTCGGGTGCCTGGAGCGTGATCAAGGGAGAGACCGGG
>JAKAMV010000221.1 GCA_021812735.1 Chloroflexota bacterium
GTCTCACCGGACCGATGGCTCACCACGGCACCCCACCCGGCGTCGAAGGCGGTCTTCACCACTTCGAGCGTTTCCGTCAGCGTGCCGATCTGGTTGAGCTTGATCAGGATGGCATTGGCGCTCTGCTCCCGTAAGCCGCGCGCCAGGCGCTCCGGATTGGTCACGAAGATGTCGTCGCCGACGAGCTGGACACGGGAACCGAGCCGTTGCGTCAGCTCCTTCCAGCCGACCCAGTCGTCCTCCGCGAGCCCGTCCTCGATCGAGAGGATCGGGTAGCGCCGCACCCAGTCTTCCCATAGGTCGATCAGCTCGCCGGAGTCGAGCGTGCGACCTTCCTTCGCCAGGCGATACCGGTAGGGGCCGCCCTCCTCACCGGACTCCACGAGCTCGCTCGTGGCGGGGTCGACGAAGACCGCGACATCCACGCCCGGCCGGTAGCCGGCCCGTTCGATGGCCCGGACCACCGTCTCGATCGCCGCCTCGTTCGAGGAGAGCGTCGGGGCGAAGCCGCCCTCGTCGCCCTGGCCGGTTGCGAGACCGCGATCGTGCAACTCGGCACGGAGTGCCTGGAAGACCTCGGAACCGTAGCGCAGCGCCTCGGCGAAGGTGGGGGCGCCGATGGGCGCCACCATGAACTCCTGGAAATCGCAGGAGTCGACCGCGTGGCGCCCGCCGTTCAAGATGTTGAATTGCGGGAGCGGCAGCGTGCGCGAACGCAGACCGCCGAGGTAGCGGTAGAGAGGCTCGTCGGCATCGGCGGCGGCGGCGTGCGCGGCCGCCAGCGAGACACCGAGGATGGCGTTGGCGCCCAGGCGGGCCTTGTTCGGGGTGCCGTCCAGCTCGATCATCGCCCGGTCGAGGGCGACCTGGTCGGCGGCGTCCATCCCTTCGACCGCCGGCGCGATCGTGTCGTTCACGTTGGCGACGGCGCGCAGCACGCCCTTGCCGGAGAAGCGGCTCTTGTCGCCGTCCCGCAGCTCGATGGCTTCGTGGCTGCCGGTCGAGGCGCCGGAGGGCACGGCCGCACGGCCGACCGCCCCGTCCTCGAGCTCGACATCGACCTCGATGGTCGGATTGCCCCGCGAGTCGAGGATCTCGCGGGCATGGACAGATGCAATGGCGGTCATGGGACCTCCTTGGCAGGCCGGAGGTCGCGCCCCGCGGCAGGCATGCGCCTGCCGGCGACGACTCGGCCGCGAATCGAGTGGAAGGGTACTAGACCCGCCGCCGTCGTCACGGACCGGATGGCCCGTTGGTCCGCTGCCGAAGCGCGCCGACGGTGTGTCGCCGCGGCAGTCCGTGCGTGGCGGCCTGCCAGTGGTCTCCGTCGGTCGCCTGGCAGCGGTCTCCGTCGGCTACCCACTGTCGGTGGCCCCGTGCATACGCCGCGGTACAATCCGCCCAGGCACGCTGCGCCTCAGGCGATGAAGCCCGCCTGTCGCATTCGGCGACGATCCGCGGTCCGCTGCTGACGGCTTCTGCCTCGATCCGTGCGGGAGAGGTGGAAGATGTCTCGGTCTCTTGTGAGGACCCTTGCAACCGCGACGCAGGCGGGCGCCTGCCGTCAACCCGGCGCTTGCCGTTGGACCCGACGATGACGGCTCCCTCCCGGGTCTGCCCGGCCTGTTACGCCATCAATCCATGGGTGGCGGACGTCTGTGTCCGCTGCGGCGCGTCGTTGGAGCGTGCCGAGGCATTCGACGAGCGGCTGCTGTGGGCGCTCGACCATCCCGATACGGCCACCGCCGAGCTCGCCGCTCGCCTGCTCGCGGCGCGTCGCGAGCGCCGTGCCATCGAGCCGCTCGGGCAGCTCCTGCAGAGTGCCGATCCGTACCGGGCAGCCGCTGCGGCGCGCGCCCTGCTGGCGTTTGCCGGCGACCCGGCCGCCGACGTCCTGATCGCGGAGGCGCGTCGGCACCCGTCGGTGATGGTGCGTCGGGCGGTCGACCCGGGCGCCGAGACTGCGGCGCGGGGAGCCGAGCGCGGTCTTCCGGTCCGCGACGCCCGTGCCGCGCCGATGGTCGCGGCTGCCCCAGAGCCACGGGCAGGACGACGGGGCGCGCGACGATGAGCGTGGAACTCGTCGTCGACGAGGCGTTGGGCCCGGGGCTGGAGATTGCCGTGCAAACCGGTGTCCCACGGGTCGTCGGGACGCGTACCGACGGCCTCTGGTTGGGGCTCGACCGGGCCCACGTCGTCGACTCCGATGCGGGTCGCGGCGCCGAGCTCGCGGCCGTCGTGGCCCTGCCGGCCTCCAGCTTCGCCGGCTGCCACGTGGTCGCCGAGCTCGACGGCGCGCTCGTCGACGGCGAACGGACAGTGGCAGTCGCGCATGTCGCCGGTCAGCCGCTGCCGCCCGAGGCCGTCGTCCGGACCGTGGCCCGTGTCACACCCGGCGCGCGCTGGCTGGGCGCCGCTGAGACGGAACGGGTCGTCCACGAGGCGCGCCAGCGGTTCCGTATTCGCCGTCAGGAGGGCCGCATCCTGGGCGGTAGGGCATGGCAGCCGCCCGCCGCCGCCGATCCCGGCCAGCGGCGGTTCACCACGCCCCACTCGAGCCCAGAGTACCGGCTCGATCGGCTGCCGCCGCGCTTCATCCGTGGGCTCGAGGGGCTCCTCGACGACGATGAGCGGATCCTCTACGCGATCGAACGGCCGCCGGACTCGGTGCGGGCCCGTCGGCTGGCCCTCGGGCGCGGCGGCGCGGAGCGCCGGGCGGGGCTGCTGCTCCTCTCCGACCGCCAGCTGATCTGGATGGTCGACCACCTGCCGCCCGACCGCTATCTGTTCGACTGGGGCGTGGATGCCCGGCTGGTCGCGCTCGAGGCCCTGCGGGACGTCCGGTTGAGCGGGCAGGATCCCGTCGAGGTGCACGTGGCGACTGCCGGCGGCGGCTCGACGTTCGCCCTGCCCGGGGAGCTGCGCGAGGAGGCCGAGGTGTTGCGGGATCTCCTGCGCCGCTTCCTGCCCAGCGGCTCTGGCCTCGCGCTGGTCCGGCGCTACGAGCCGGCGGCATTGGACTTCGATCAGGGGCCGGCCCGGCTCTTCGGACAGACGGAGGAGGCACTCGCCCAGGTCGCGATGCTGCGCGAACGCTTGGCGCCCGAACCGCTCCTGGGCGCGTTCTACGCGCCGCGCCGCGAAGGCGTGCCGACCGCGGCCACGGTCGCGCTGACGGCAACCCGCTTCGCGCTGCTCCGGCCGCGCGAATGGGCGGAGATCGATCTGGCCCGCCTGCGTGACGTCGCGATGACGCTCTCGCCGCTGATCGGGCGGGTCGAGCTCAGTGAGGCCGGCTCCGATCGGGATCGCCGTGCGCTGGCGTTCTCGTACCCGGCCACCACGGCGTCCAGCGCGACGGCGCTGCTGCGACTCTTGCGCCGTGCCTGGGCGGATCGTGCATCGAGCAGCGCATCCGGCGACGAGGCGCGCGCGGCGCGGAGCGAGCGGGTCGCCTGAGCAGGGCTACGATCCGAGACGGCCACGGCCACGGCCACGGCCACGGCCACGGCCACGGCCACGGCCACGGCCACGGCTACGGCGGGCGACTCGACGCTCAGGTCAGGTAACGCAGGATCAGCTCCCAGCCGCCGCACCACCCGATCGCGCCGAGCAGCGCGGCGCGATCGGCGTCGCTCTCCGTGCCGCGTGTCGCCCAGCCGAACGAGCGCGCGTAGGCATGCAGATGGTAGACGAGCTCCTGCACCGTCGCACGCTGCACAGCGAGGTCCACCGCGGAGCGCGCGGTCAAGTCGGCGATCAGGTGGGGGCGACAGCGCAGCGGCCCCCCCGAGCCGGAACAGCGCCCACACACCCAGGGTTGCCAATGCGGCCGTAGCACGGCCGCGAGACCGCGCAAGGGAGCCAGGTCGCGGGCCGCGCCGACCAGCGAGGCCGCCGTGGCAGGGGCTTGGGCGGCGGCGGTCAGCCCGTCGGCGCACAGCAGGCAGGGTTCGGACGGTTGCAGGGCCGCGATCGTGCGCCAGCGGCCGTTGACACGGCGCGGCTCGAGCGCCCCGGCCGCACGTTCCATCAGGTCCTCGTACAGGATCGCCGGCGCGAAGAGCCAGCCGTGGTAGATCGACGCCTCGACGGCCACGAACCCGAGGCTGTGACGCGGGCACATGCCCCATGCCGCCCAGAGTCGCGCCCGTACCTCGGGATCCTGCATCGAGCTGGCGCTGAACCAGGCGAGGACGAGGATCTCCTGGTCGCCCAGTGGGTGCGCGCCCGGTGGCTGATCGTCGTGCTGGTGCGGGCGATCTGGCGCAGCCTCTCGTGATGTCGCGCCGACTCGACCCATCCCGGCACCGTGAAATCCGGGGACATCCTGACGTGACACCATGCCGCGACCTCCGCCTCGTCCAGAGGTAGAGACCGTCAGCGGTGGTAACCGCAGATCGTGGTACGCCAACAGGCGGGCCTCATCGCCTCACGCAGTGTATGCCGGTGGCGCTGCCGCAGCGTTGCGGACCCATGGCGGCCGGGAACGGCCGGACGGCAAGCCGCGATGGCCGTCTCGCGGCGCCGGTGCGAGGCCTGATGGACCAATGGCACGACGGCGCACGGCCCATTGCCTTCTTGCGTATGCTGAAATCGAGTGCTCACGGCGCGCTCAGAGCCAAGAACGCTTGCTCCACGGCGGGCGGGTGGGCCAAGACGATGCTTTTCAAAGCGCGGGTGTCGATGTCGGAGCTGGGTAGTTTGTCGACCCTGCTGCCGGTGGACGCGGTCCTGCTCAGGCAGGAGGCGCCTGATTGGCGCGCCGCTGTTCGGCTGGCGGGCCGCGCGTTGACCACGAGCGGCGCCACGGACGCGACATATGCGGACGAGATGATCGCGACCGTCGAAGCGCTCGGCCCCTACATTGTGATTGCCCCGGGGGTCGCCCTGGCCCACGCCCGGCCGTCCCCGGCTGTTCGCCGTACGGGGCTCAGCTGGGTCGGGTTGGCCACGCCCGTGCCCTTCGGCCACCCGCAGAACGATCCAGTCCGCCTCGTGGTCGGGCTTGCCGCACGCAACGACGAGGACCACATCGCGGCGCTCGCGACCCTGGCCGAGTTGCTCGCGGACGAGGCGCGGCGCGCCGAGCTCGAACGGGCCCCTACCCCGGCCGCCCTGCATGCGCTCATCGTGGCCTACGAGCAGATCCAGGTGGTCCCGGAGACGGCATGACCCGGCCATTCGTCGGTCGGTAGGAAAGGAGGCGATTGCCCCGTTGAAGATCCTCACCGTGTGCGGCATGGGCCTGGGCAGCGGGCTGTTGTTGCGGATGCAGGTGGAGAAAGCGCTGCGGCAGCTCGGTGTGCAGGCCGACGTCGAGGTCTCCGACATGGGATCGGCGCGCGCGATGGCCCGCACGGCCGACCTGATCGTGACCTCGCCGGAGCTCGCGCAGCAGTTGGGAGACGTCCAGCGTCCGATCGTCACGATCGTCAACTTCATCAGTCTGCCGGAGATGGTCACGAAGCTGGGCGCGCAGCTCGGCAAGGGTTAGGGACGGTGGCCGCCTCGTGGCGGCCGTGGGAGGTTGAAGTTGGATCCGATCAGCTATCTATTCACCTGGATCTCCCAGGAAGTCTTCGGCAAGCCGGCCTATCTCATCGGGATCATGACGGCCATTGGCCTCATCGCGTCCCGACGCGGCCTGGGCGACATCCTCGGCGGCACGCTCAAGGCCACCCTCGGCTACGTCATCCTGGCCGCGGGCGCCGGCATCGTGATCACCGCGCTGACCCCGTTCGGCGCGATCATCTTCGGGGCCACCGGCGCCAACGGCGTGGTACCGACGAACGAGGCGATCACAGCCCTCGTCAATGCGAAGCCCGCGTTCGGCACCGATGTCGCCTACGCCATGTTCTTCGGCGTCATCCTCTCGCTTGTGATCGCTCGTCTGACGCCCCTGCGCTACATCTTCCTGACTGGCCACCACATGCTCTTCATGGCGACCGTCCTGACTGTGGTCTTGCTGAGCCAGAAGGCGACGGACGCCTTGGCCGTTGTCGGCGGCGCGGTGGGGCTTGCCACGATGATGGTCGTGATGCCCGCGTTCGCGCAGCCCTGGATGAAGAAGCTCACGGGTGGCCAGCCGATGGCGATCGGTCACTTCAACACATTGAGCTATATCACCTCTGGCTTCCTGGGCCAGTACGTCGGTAAAGGGAGCCGGAGCACCGAGGAACTCAACCTGCCCCAGACGCTCAAGTTCCTGCGCGACCCAATGGTCGGCACCGCGGTCTCGATGATCGTGCTCTACCTGCTCTTTGGCATCGCGCTGCTCTTGCGCGTCGGTGAGGCCGCTGCGATCAAAGCCGCGGGCGGCGGCGTAACGGGCGGTGTCGGCGGTTTCCTTGCCGCGCAGTTCGGCAACGCGCTCTCGTTCGGGGCCGGCGTCGCCGTGATCCTACTCGGTGTTCGGACTATCCTCGGCGAGATCATCCCGGCCTTCTCGGGCATCGCCGAGCGCGTGGTGCCGGGGGCCGTTCCCGCCCTCGACATCCCAGTGACCTACACGTTTGCTCCGAACGCCGTGATCATTGGCTTCCTGATGAGTGTTCTCGGTGGGCTGGTCGGGTTCGTGGCCCTGAGCTTGGTCCTGAGCCCCTTGTTCGCGCTCCCGCTGATCCTGCCCGGCATGGTGCCGCACTTCTTCGACGGCGCGGGCGCGGGCGTCTTCGGCAATGCGACCGGCGGACGACGCGGCGCCGTCGTTGGCGGCTTCGTGAACGGCCTCATCATCACGTTCCTGGCGGCGATCCTGGTGCCCATCATGAGTGCGATCGGGTTCGTCAACACGACCTTTGGCGACTCCGATTTCCAGTGGTTCGGCATCGTCGTCGGCAATGTCGCGCGGCTTGGCGGCGTCACAGCCGTGATCGGCGTGATCGTGATCTCCGCGATCCTCATCGCCGCCGCCAGTTGGTGGCAGCGCCACTACGTTGAAACGGGTTGGACCCCGGGCGAGGGCAACGTGCCCGCGCCCGTCGGCGCGGCGGGCGCGCCGACGCCAGCGAGGTAGCTCACGTTCCGAGCCACCCGCGCGTGCGTCCGCTGCGTGGCGCCGCACGTGCAGGTGGCTCCCCTCCAGGCCTCGGTTCCTCGGGGGACAGGCACGGTTGGAAGCAGATCAAGGACACGTACCCGCTCGGCGTGGGGCCAGTGCATCACGCCGAGCCGAGACGTCCGTGCGAGCGTCGTGGCCTGGGCGGCGCGCGGGTGCCCCGCCGGGTCCGACGGGGGACCGCCGACAGAGCCGGGAGGACAACAGCCGGGCCCACCACGCTCCCGTTGCCCGGGCGCAGGACGTCGCTTCGGCGCGATCAGTCGACGCACCTCGTTGTGCCCGAGCCAGCAGAAGCCGAGGTGCTTGAGCTCCCGCCATGGCTACCGCTGGGTGACTCGGCGATACTCCGCGAAGACCTGCTCGTTGTTGTCCGGCGGGACGTCGGCGACGTTAGGAGAGACGAAGACCGGCAGCGTGATCCCGCGCTGGGCCAGACGCTTCGCCAGCTCCGCCGTCAGCGCCATGCTGATGGCGACGACGGCAAGGGTGGAGCCTGCCGCCACGGGCGCCGGCCAACCCTCGACCGGCACCATCGCGTCGATCGGGTCGACGCAGTTGTCGATCACCACATCGGCGATGTCTGCCAACCGCTTGCCGCTCGAGTGGCGCGGCGCGTTCAGTGCAAGGTTCGCCACTGAGGTGACCGCCACGACCTTCAGGCCGTGCTCCTTCGCGTACAGCGCAACTTCGACGGGCGCCGCATTGAGGCCGCCGTGTGAGTAGACCACCATGGTGTCGGCCGGCAGCAGGGGGTAGTTCTTCAGGAAATTGGCGATGTAGCCCTCCGTGCGCTCGAGCCAGAGCAGCTCGCTCACGCCACCCGAGCCAAGCACGGTGAACCAGCTGAGGCGCGAATCGAGGAGCGGGCGGAAGGCCGGGTAGCTGCCGTAGCGCGGGAAGATGTCCATCACCGGCAGCACCGAATGGCCGCTCCCGAACAGGTTGACCAGTCCGCCGTTGGCGACGCTGTCGGCCATCAACTCTGCCGCTGTGCGGATTGCTTCCTGCTGGGTGGTAGCGATCCGGTCGATCAGCGTGCGCGCCTGCATGAGGTATTGCTGCGACGACATTAGGGCTCCTTTCCAGAGGCGAGCCGAAGTGCAAGGTAGGCGGCTCCATAAAGACTGGAGAGCGATCCGAGGGCAGATGACTCGACCCTGATGGACCTGGCGGCAAACGGCTGGGTGGTGCCTCCAAGGTGGCGGCGCACGGCGTCGACGACGTCTGCCCGTGCCCCGACGCTTCCCCCTAGCACCACTATTTCGGGTGCCAGCAGCGCAACGACGGAGCCGATCCCAGCGGAGAGCGCCAATAGTGCTCGCTGAACAACGGAGGCGGCCGCAGGGTCGCCCTTTTGGGCTGCGCTGAAGACTGCCTCCGTGTCCGGGTACGCGGCTGCTGGGTTTAGCTCGCGCGCCGCGGCCAGGATCGCTGGCCCCGCTGCGAGTTCTTCCAACTTGGGTCCCAGGGTATCGCCCCGTGGGCAACGGAACCAGCCGATGCCGCCGGCGACGCCGCTCCTGCCCCGAAAGAGTTGCCCGTTGTGCACGAAGCCTGCGCCAATGCCCGTGCCAATGATGACGATCACGGCGTCCTGGTAGCCACGCGCACACCCCTGCCACAGCTCGCCGAGCGTCGCCCCGTAACCATCGAACTCGACGGCGAACGGGACGCCTACCGCCTCACTCGCCATTCTGGCCAACGGCAAGCCATCCCATCCGGCAATGCTTTCCGCTGCCCACGCCACGCGGCCTTCTTCCACGACCGCTGGCAGGACAATCCCACCCGCTGCGACGTGTGCAGGCCCAGCCAGTGTGGCCGCCCGTTCCAGGATCTCGGCTACGGCTCTGCGCGAGTCGATCCGAGGAGTCGGAAGACGATCGCTGGTTAAGACAGACCCGTCTTCCCCGACGACCGCGAGAGCGACCTTGGTCCCTCCGATGTCAACGGCCAGAACACGAACACCGTCGCTAGCGGTACTCACCCCTTGATCCCCGTCTGGGCTAGGCCAGCGATGAAGAAGCGCTGCAGGAACAGGAACAGGATCGTGTTCGGCAGGATACTGATCACGGCCCCGGCCATCACCACGTTCTGGAACTGGATACTGGATGTGTAGGACAGCAGACGGCTCATGGCCAGCACAACTGTAAACTTGTCTTGCGATTGAAGGATCGTCAGCGGCCAGAGGAAGCTGTTCCACTGGTAGACGAAGGCAAAGAGCACGAGCGTCGCAACGGCAGGCACGAGAAGCGGTGAGATGATGCGCCAGAGCACGGTCCATTCGGACGCTCCGTCGACACGTGCTGCATCAAGCAGTTCGTCTGGGACGCCTCTGATGAACTGGCGCATGAGGAAGATCCCGAACGCATTGGCAAGTTGTGGCAGCATCACGCCCGGGTAGCTGTCCACCAGATCCATGGCCTGGATGACGTGGAACAACGGCACGAGCGTGACGATAGTCGGTACGAACATGGTCGCCAGGACCGCATAGAAGAGCAGGTCGCGGCCGCGAAACTGGTACTTGGCGAACACGAATCCAGCCCTGATGCTGGTGAGCACGATAGCGACTGTGTCGCCCGCTGCAATCACGAACGAGTTGAGGAACGCCTGACCGTACGGGATCACCGAGAAGACGGTCCCGAACGCGTCCAAGTTCGGATGTGCCGGAAGCCACACCGGCGGGAGCACCTGGAGTTCAGCTGGCGTCTTGAGACTCGACGCCACCATCCACAACAAAGGGAAAAGGGCGACGAATGACGCCACGGTGAGAAGAATGTATTGTCCAACCACGAGCGTCAGGCGGCTGAACCGCGCGCGGCGCTGTGTGGCGACGAACTCCCTGGTCGCCGACCGCTTTCTGCGATGCATCCGGCTAGTCCTCACGAGCCACGTGCAGCAGTGCGGGCACCACGATCGCCAACACGATCAGCAGAAGCACCGCCATCGCGCTCGCCGCACCTGCGCGACCAAACTGGAACGCCGTCTGGTAGATATCGTATGTCAGGACGTTCGTGCTGTTTACAGGCCCACCCTGTGTTAAGACGTAGACCGGATCGAACACCTGCAGGGTGTTGATACCAGCGATAATGACCACGAATGTCAGCGTGCGCCGCAAGAGCGGCAACGTGACGTACCGAGTCTGGCCAAGAAGTCCCGCCCCGTCGATTGCAGACGCGTCGTAGTAGTCCTGCGGGATCTGCGTGAGACCGGCCAGCACGAGGACCGTGTAGTAACCTAACGTTTGCCAGAGATTGAGGATGATCAGCGAGACCATCGCTTCGCTCGTCGAACCGAGCCATGGCTGCGACGGAAGTCCAAGGAACGATAGAATCTCGTTGAACGGTCCATAGAGCGGCGAATAGAGATATCCCCAGACGATCGCCACCGCAACTGTCGGCACCATGTAGGTGGAGAACAGCACCATCCGCAAGGCGGTTCGTCCACGGATGGCCGGTCGGTACAGAAAGATCCCGAAGAACACCGCAAGCGGCACCGTCAGCACAATGCTCACGCCAGAATAGATGAACGTGTTGAGCAGAGCCTGCTGGAAGGTGGGGTCGCTCAGTACTTCCTGGTAGTTCGCCAACCCGACGAACTGCATCTGCGTCAACGGCGTATACATCGACCATTGGTGGAGGCTTATCCAGGCCGTGAGCAGGATCGGCACCACGACAAAGACCGCAATGAGCCCCACACCGGGAGCGAGGAAGACGCCAGACCAGAGCAGCTGCATCCGCGCGCGGTTCACGGGGAGATACTACTCATCGAAGAGGCCAAACCCACGGGGCGGCACTGCGGCGTCGTCGGCACGTACCACGCCGGCAGCCGCTGCGGCCGCCCCATCGGTCGCGTATGGAACGCTACTTGTAGTATTGGCCGAGGATTTGCTGCGCTTGGGATTGGGCCGATTGCATCGCCGCGGCGGGCGTGGCCTGCCCGAACTCGACGCTCTCGATGGCTTTCTGGATCGCAACCGTGAGTTCAGCGCCGCCCAGCACAATCGGGAAGGGGACCGCAGAGCTGAGCCCGTCCACGTAGCTCTTGAGGAATGGCGTGTCGAGCTTGCTCTGGAACATCTGCACGTCGGAGTTGCGGCTCGGCAGTATCCCCATGGTCATCAGGAGATCGCCCATGCCAGAGGCGCCGGCGGTGTCCCCGCTCCCCGGGTCATCCAGCCACTGGAGGAACTTCCACGCCGCCGCCTGTTGCTCGGAGGAGGCATGGGCGTTGACGATTGTGAGCCACGCGTACGACACGCTGTGCGCCGCGGAGCCATGCGGCCCGACAGGGATCGGCGCGGTGCCCACGTTCGCGAAGTTGGCACCCATGGCGCTCTGCAGAGCACTCTCCCACCAGTTGGCCATCACGATCATGGCGGTCTTCTGATTGGTGAAGTTATCGAGGAACGGACCGGTCGTATTGGCGTTCGAGGTGCCCATCGCCGGA
>JAKAMV010000222.1 GCA_021812735.1 Chloroflexota bacterium
GGCCTCGCGGTCGCCCAGGCGCAGCACGCGGCGGCCGAGCTGGCCGCGCTCCTCGAGGAGCGCGGCGTGGACGTGAAGTACGCCATCCACCCCGTGGCGGGCCGCATGCCCGGCCACATGAACGTGTTGCTGGCGGAGGCGAACGTCCCGTATCCGCAGCTCTGGGAGATGGACGACATCAACCCGGAGTTCCAGCGCACCGACGTGGCGCTGGTGCTCGGCGCGAACGACGTCACGAACCCGGCCGCGCGCTCGGACCCCTCGAGCCCGATCTACGGGATGCCGATCCTCGATGTCGACAAGGCCGCGAACGTCATCGTGGTCAAGCGCTCGATGCGGCCCGGCTACGCGGGCATCGACAACCTGCTCTACAGCGACCCCAAGACCGGGATGCTCTTTGGGGATGCGAAGGAGGTCCTGACCCAGCTGATCGCGGCCATCAAGGCGCTCTAGCGGCTGCATCGAAGGGGCGCGCACGCGGGCGCCCCTTCGCTATGCTCTGTGCGGGCCAGTCTGCGGTCGGTCGTCTCCCGAGGGCCGCCGGGTCAGGTGGTCCGCGGGCGGCGGCCGGTCCGGGGCCGATGGGAGGGCAGCATGGACCAGCGGCACAGCGTCGAGCTGCAGGAGGAAGTGCGAGCGCCGCGGGCCGCGGTCTGGCCACTCCTCTCGAGCGCGGAGGGGCTGGCGCGCTGGCTCGACGGGGCGGAGTTCGAGCCGCGGGTCGGCGCGCCGATCCGCCTGCGACTGCACGACGCCACGGCGGTCGGCACGGTGCTGGCGGTCGATCCGCCACAGCACCTTTCGTTCACCTTCGACTGGGAGGATGACCCGCTGGGTCGGGCGACGGTGGTGGCGCTCGACGCGATCGACCACGGCGCGGCGACCCACCTGACGTTGCGTCACGTCGGGCTCCCGGGAGGGCGTCAGCGCGAGCTGCACGAGGTGCTCTGGCGTCACTGGTTCGCGCGGCTGGTGCGGGCGGCGCTCGAGATGGCAGAGCGGCCGGACGCGGGCGGGGGCGCGCCGACCGGCCACGCCGGTTGAGGGCGGACGTCAGGCGCGACGCCGGTACTGCTCTGCGGCCCGCTGCAGCTGCTCCGCGACGCTCGCGCGCAGCTCGGGCGGTTCCAGGACCTCGGCGTCCGCGCCCCAGCCCAGGATCCAGAGCTGGACCTCGTGGAGTCCGGCGACCCGGGCCCGCCAGAGCAGCGAGCCATCCGGTTCTCGCTCCAGTTGCTGGCTCGCGTGCCAGCGCGTCTCGGCCACGCGTCGCGCCACCTCGGGCTTGAACCGCACCACCACGCTCGTGAGCGGCTGGTCTGCGATCACATCCCAACCACGGGCGAGCTCGGCAACCGTGCCGGCGCCCTCCGCCGGGTCGAACGTCTGCGGTGTGAGCGCCGCATCGCGGATCCGCTCGACCTTGAACGTCCGGCGCCCGCCGCGCTCTTCGTCGTAGCCGATCAGGTAGAGGGCGTGCGTGAGCGCCGACGGCTCGATCGCGTACGGCCGCACGCGGGCGCGTCGGATGCCTCGGGAGGGGTCGTAGGCGGCCGCGTCGTATTCGATCTGCACCACCCGTCCGCGTGCCCACGCCTCGGTGAGCGTGCGGAAGACCCGCGTGAAGCGCTGATCGGGCGGGCGAGTGGCCACGAGGTCGGCGGTCGCCTGGACATGGTCGGCGAGCACCTTGGGCAGCACCGCGGCGAGTTTCACGAACGCCCCGATCAGCTCCGTGTCGTACTCGTCACTGGCTTTGGCCAAGACGCGCGCCGCGAGGAAGAGCGTCATCGCCTCGTGGAGCGTCAGGTCGAGCGGCGGCAGGAAGGCGCCTTCGGCGAGGCCGAAGCGGCCACCGTCCTGCCAGATCGGTAGTCCGGCGTCGCGCTCCATCGCGGCCAAGTCGCGGTAGACCGTCCGCTTCGAGACCCCGACCAGATCGGCGACGGCGCCCGCCGCGATCCCGTCCTGGTGCTGGTGCAGGACCCGGGCGATCTTCAGGTAGCGGGCGGCGCGGTCCCACTTCAGGCCCGCCCGATCGTCGCGGGTGACGCTCATGCCGAAGCTCCTGGAGTGTTCATGGGCATGCCGATCTTCGAGACGTCACGGCGTTGGGGCCCGGATCGGTGCTGGCGTGTCGAGCCGGCGCACCGTGAGGGTCGCCTGGAGCGTCGCCTGGAGTCCGGTCGGCCAGCCGCTGGGAACCAACCCCTCGACCGAGACCGACGCCATCGCGAGCTCGTCGTCCGGTGTGACCCACCAGTCGAGGCTGCCGCGCCAGTCCGCGATGGCTGGCGTGTCCGCGAGCGGGGCCTGCCCGAGCAGCCAGCGCAACGGCCGGAACGCCTGGAGGGCGATCGAGCCGCCCGCCAACAGCCGGCAGTGACGGGTGCTGGCACCGTCGACCAGCTCGAACCCAACGTCCTCGGCGGCGAGGCGCGCCGGCCCCGAGAGTGCGACCCGGATCACCTCGGAGTCGAGAGTCGCGCGGTCCTGCACGACCACGGGCGCGGGCGTCGCCCCGACCGGGACGTATGGCACGATCCGTTCCTGGAGTGGGACCGTGGTCCAGGCGGCCGCGCCGGACCGCAGCCAGGCGGCTGCTCCGACCCGCGCGTAAGCGAGCGACGCGGCTTCGCCGCCGGCCTCGACCGGCCAGCCAGTCAGCGTGGCGCTCCAGCGCTCGTCGTCGCCGACGCGCGTGCCGTGCAGTGCCACCGAGCCGATCTGGTGGCCGTCGACGCGGCCTACGGCGAGCAGCGACACGTCGGCGGCCGCCGCCGCGTGTGGCAGCGCCGCACAGGTCGGCGGGAACGCTGCGGGGCCGGGCCCGCGGGGTGATGCCGCAGCCGTGCCGCCGGGTGGCGAGACCGCGAGCGCCGTCGCGAGCACCGCGACGGCGGAGACCCCGGAGCCCACCGCGAGCAGCGCGATCGCGATCAGCGTCGCGAGCGCGAGCCGTACCCGTCGCACGGTGGTCACCCCCAGCACCCGCCGTGACAGGCCGAGGCCACCGAAGAGGGAGGCTGCGGCGAGCGCCAGGAACCAGCCGTACGCGTCTTCCGGAGACGGCAGGAGCGGCGCCACCCCCGGCTGGCGGAGCGCGGCGACGAGGCCACCGAAGGAGGGCGCGAGCAACAGCAGCTCCAGGATGCCCAGCCACGCGACCGCGGCAAAGGCGCGCGGCCCACGGGCGAGCGGCGGCCAGACCAGCGCGACCAGCGACGCGACCAGCCCGGCGAGCGGGCAGGCGGCGACGAGCACGGCGATCGGCACGCCTGGGCGGTACGCCAGAAGCACGGCGACCACGGCCGCTCCCCACAGGAGGGCCGCCACGGCGGCGAGGAGGCGAAGACGGATCGCGCGCACGCGCACGGAGGCAGTGTACGGTCCGGGCTACCATCGGGTGAGTGTCTGTGACGTTCACCCGGCCGGTCCTGACGCCCGCAGCGGAGCGGGCGGCGCGCCGGCGCGCCGCGGCTCCCCTGGTCAGCCTGACCACCGACTTCGGTGCGCGCGACCCCTCTGCGGCGATCTGCCGCGGGGTCGTCCTCTCGATCGCGCCCCATGTGCGGCTCCTCGATGTCAGCCACGAGGTCGCGAAGTTCGCCGTCCTCGACGGCGCGCTCCTGCTCTGGTGCGCGCTGCCCTACCTCCCCGTGGGTGTCCATGTGGCGGTGGTCGACCCTGGGGTGGGTACGGCGCGGCTGCCGATCGGGATGCGCGTCGCGCGCGGTGACCTGCTGGTGGGGCCCGACAATGGCCTCCTGTTGCCCGCGGCCGAACGGCTGGGGGGCGTGGTCGCGGTGCACGCGCTGGAGGCCGCCGACTACCGGCTGCCGGAGGTCAGTGCCTCGTTCCATGGGCGGGACATCTTCGCGCCCGCCGGGGCGCACCTGGCGCTGGGCGTGCCGCTCGAACGCTTCGGGCGCGCACTAGATCCCGCCGGTCTGGTGCGCGTCGATCTGCCAGCCCCCGAGTCGCTGCCGGGTGCGCTGGTCAGCGCTGGGATCTACGTCGATACGTTCGGGAACGTCAAGCTTGCGGGGGAACGTTCCGATCTGGAGGCGTCGCTTGGGCCGCTCGCCCCCGGCGACCCGCTCGCGTTGGAGATCGGCGGTTCAGCCGGGTCGACGCGCACGCTCGAGCTGCGCTGGCAGGAGACGTTTGGCGCGGCACCGGCCGGCACGCCGCTTCTCTACGAGGATTCCTACGGGCGACTCTGCGTGGCCGTGAACCGGGGCGACGCCGCCTCTCAGCTGGGACTGCGGGCCGCCGACCGGCTCACGATCCGCCGCGCGTCGGGAAGCTGATGCCGGCCCGCCCGGCCTGGCGCGCCGCCGCTCGTTCCTCGGCCGTGGACGTCTCGTCGAGCCCGAGCGGTGCATCTCCCGCGCGGCGCGTGCTCAGCGGCGCGCGGGCCGGCGCCGGACCCGGGCAAGCTTCAGGAGGCGAGCGAGATCGGCTCGTCGACCGGTGTCGGGTTCGTGAATCGGAACTCGTTCGCCAGCGCCAGACCATCCTGCGCGGTGGAGATGCGTCCCCGGCCCGATCGCTTCGAAACGTAGCAGGCACGGTCGGCCGCCAGCAGGACCGCCTCCGGCTCCGTGCCGTCGGCGGGGTGCGTGGCGATGCCGATCGAGCAAGTCATCGGGTGCGGGCCCAGTGCAGGACCCGCGGCGCCGATCGCCGCTCGCACCTTCTCCGCCACCGCATGTGCCCCGGCCGCGTCGGTGCCGGGCAGCAGCAGCGCGAACTCGTCGCCCCCGTAGCGGAACACCACGTCCGTCTCGCGCACGGCGGCACGGACGGCCCGTGCGATCCGGCGCAGCGCGTCGTCGCCCGCCTGGTGGCCCTGTGTGTCGTTGACGGCCTTGAAGTCGTCGAGGTCGACCATCAGCAGGCCAAACGGCTCGCCGCGAGCCACGGCCTGCGCGATCTGGCGATCGAAGGTGCCCTTGTTGCGGAGCCCGGTCAGGGCATCGGTCTCGGCGCGGATCTCCACGGCGCGATGCTCCTCGGCGTTCTGCAGGGCGATCGAGACCTGCGCGGCGAACAGCTGGACCAGATCGAACTCATCTGGCGTGAAGCGGTCGAGCGAGCCGGACCGCTCCAGGGTCAGGACGCCCGTGGGTCCACTCCGCCCGCGGAGCGGCACCGCGATCAGGCTGCCGTCAGGGGGCTCGGGCTCGGCGACCCTGCGGATCCGGGGATCGCTGCGCGTGTCGTGGACGAGCTGCGGCTCGTTGTGCCGGACCACCCAGGTCGAGATGCCCTCCTCGCCCGGGTCGCGGTCCTGCGCATACCGGTCCGTGTGAGCGCCGATCGCGACCAACGTTCGCAGCAGCCCGGTCGCAGGATCGACGGCGGCGATGGCGAGCTCGTCGTACCGCACGAGCGCGGCCAGTCGTTGCGCGATCTGGTCCAATACGCGCTTTGGATCGAGCGTCGTGAGGATCGACTCGGTGATCTGTAGCAGGATCTGCTGGCTGCGCAACTGGCGAGCGAGCGCCGCGGACTGCTCCCGGAGCCGTTCGGCGCTGTCCGCGCTCGCCATCGCGTGCGCGGCGAAGCTCGCGTAGATCTCCAGCAGCCGCAGGTCATCCGCACTGAACTGGTGGAGCCCGAGTTTCGAGAGCACCAGGACGCCCAGCACCTCGTCTTCGTAGATCATCGGCGCGAGGAGCATCGACTCGGCGAGGTCCGCTGCCGTACCGGGGATCGTGGTCGCCCGCGGATCGTTGGCCGCATCGTCGATCAGCTGCGCGGTTCCGTGCTCGGCGACCCAGCCGGTGAGTCCCACCCCGATGCGCGTGCGCAGCTGTTCGGGCGTCTCGTCCACGTAGTCGCCCACCTGCCCGCGCATGGCCACCGCCACCAGCTCGCCATCGGCGTGGAGCCGGTAGACCCGCACGTTGTGGTAGTCGATCAGCTGGCGGAGCTCCGTGGCGATCGCGATCCCGATCTCGTGCACGGTGGTGAGCCGGTTGAGACGGTTGCCCAGCTGCTGGATCGAGCGCAGCTGCGCGGCCCAGCGCGCCATCTGCGCGTACTGCTCGCGCAGTCGTTCCGTGGCATCGACGTTCGCCATCGCCTGCGCGGCGAAGCTCGCGTAGATCTCCAACAGCCGCAGGTCATCTTCCGTGAACTGGCGCAGGCCGAGCTTCGAGAGGACCAGGACTCCCAGCACCTCGTCTTCGAAGAGCATCGGCGCGATCAGCATCGACTCGTCGAGGTCCGCTTGCGTGCCGGGGATGGTGGCTGCTCGCGGGTCGTGCGCGGCATCGTGCACCAGGAGCGCCTGGCGCTGGGCGGCCGCCCACCCCGTCAGGCCCCGGCCCACTCGTGTCGCGAGCTGCTCGGGCGTCTCGTCCACGTACTCGCCCACGCGGCCGCGCATCGCGACAGGCACGAGGTCGGTCCCGTTGACGAGGCGGTAGACCCGCACGTTGTGGTAGTCGATCAGCGCCTGCAGCTCGCCGGCGATCGCCGCGCCGACCTCGCGCACGGTTCCCAGCCGGCTCAGGCGCACGCCGAGTTGTTGGATCGACCGCAGCTGCGCGGCCCAGCGCGCCATGCGGAGGTAGTCGCGGGCGTTGCGGACCACGGCACCGGCCTTCGTCCCTAAGACGCGCAGGGCCTCGCGCTCGGACGGCGCGTAGCGATGGGGCCGGTCGTGGTAGAGGGCCAGCGCGCCGATCGGCGTGCCGTCGGCGATCAGCGGCGTGACCGCGAGCGATCCGAACGCGTCGTCCGGTGTCGGCTCGAGAGCGGGTGCCGGGCCCGCGCCGGCGGTTCCCGGCCGTATGCAGACCCGGCCGGTCTTAATCGCCTCGCGGATCGCGGCGCCGCAGGGACCCGTCTGGACGCCCGAGAGGTAGGCCTGCGAAAGGCGGCGGCTCACCTGCGCGACGGGCGCGCCATCCGCGGCGTGCCGGAAGAGCGCACCCCGGTCGGCGGCGAAGAGGGTCATGGCCTGATCGAGCAGATCGCGCTCCACCGTGTCCGGATCCAGGCTGGAGCCGATGCGGGCCAGCACCTGATCGACCGCTGCCAGCCGTGCCGACGTCTCCTCCGGCGTCTCCGGGACATGTGCCGTGGGTGCGCCGCCCGGCGTGCCGACCGCTGGTTCCTGGAGCCCGGCCTCGTGCAGAAATGCCCGCAGCGTGTCGACGCGGTAGCGGCGATCGCCGCGCGCGTTGATGCGCATACAGGGGAGCCGCCCCTGCTCGCTCCAGGCGCGGACGGTGTTGGGGTGGACGCCCAAGATCCGCGCGGCAGCGGCAACGGAGACCGTCTCCTCTCCTGCCGGGCGCCCCACGCGTGACCTCCGAACGACTCGTGCCGTTGACCTGCCAGAGCCTACGGGTCCTTCACAGAACCTCACAGCGGCCGGATGTACCGTGGTCGCGGTCTCCGATGGTCCCACTCGCGCGCCGGCGCCGCTGGCGCCGCGGCGCCGGTCAGCGTTCTTGCGTCAGCCTGACGTAGAGGATGGTGGCCCCCGCAGCCACGACGCCGAGCGCGATCACCCCGATCGCCGCAAGGATCGGTTGCCCGACGAAACTGGGCGGGCTGCCGCTCGACCGCGTGTCGCCGACCCCGACCGGCTGCGGGGACGGCGAGACCGCGAGGACCGGCCCAGTCAGCACGACGAGGAAGACCGCCGTGGCCGCGGCGAGCAGCGCGCCCCGTAGGGGACGCCCGAGGCGCGCCCGCGCATTCACCGCAGGAACCCCGCCACCGCGCCGCCGCCGGCGGCGACGAGCAAGAGGCCACCGGCTGCCAGCAGGGCGATAGCTTTGGCGGCCCGTATTCGGTCGGCGCCCCCTAGTACGCGCATCGCTTCCGGCAGATCGAGGGCGCAGACGACCAGAGGCCGGCCGGCGCCCGCCGTCAGCATCGGGCGCCCCCCCGCGTCGAGGGTGGGCACGCCGGCCACGTACGCGTGCTCGACCGCCGAGATCTGCTCGATCAGGAGCCGCATCGGTCGCTCCGCAGGCGTCCCGGGCGGAGCATGTTCCGGCACCTCCCCTGCCGTGCCCAGCGATTCGCGCGGCAGCACCACCAGTCCCTCGTCGAGCGCCGCGACGTCGACGCCGACGTAGATGCCGCGGCCCGCGATGCCGAACGGCACGGCGAGGCGCTGGTCTTCGATCGATTCCCAGCCGGACGCGGTCCCGAGTTGCACCCGTCGCCGCCGGTACACCAGGGGTCGGTCGTGTTCGTCGGGGAATTCCTCCGCGCTCGAGATGCGGCCGTGGGCGCGGACGTAGATCCGGCGCCCGGCACGCGCCGCGGCTTCGACCTCCTCCAGCGTCACCTCGGGGGCGCCCTGCAGGAGCCTGCCGACCCGGTACCCGAGGCCAAACCCGCGCAGCACCAGGGCGCCCAGGCCGAGCGCGACGATGCCGCAGATGGCGAGCAGGAGGACGATCACGTCGGGCGATGCTAGCACCCGGACACGAAATGGCCCGAAGGAACCTCCGCGAACTCACGTGGGCGTTGATGTCATCGCCGCCGTTAGTGATCGCTCCTGACCCCTTCGGGCTTCGCGTACGCTAGCCACGGACGAGCGCGCTTGTCAAGGTGGTTCTCCACCTTCACGGGCGCTTCACGCGCACTTATCCACCACGCGTCCACCGCTTGCCCGCGCCGCCCCGGGACCGCGCCGACCTCCCTACAGGGGGCGCCCCGACTGTGCATCGAAGGCGGCCAGCTGCCCACCGTAGCTCGTCAGCACCAACCGGCCACCGACGAGCTCCGCGCCGGTGACCACGTCGGAGTGCGCCAGCCGCCAGACGACCGTGCCGTCCGCCGCCACGGCGACGGTATCGATCTCGCTCTGGATCAGGACGTGGTCCAGTCGCGCGCTGCCGAGCACGTCGATGATCGGCGCTCCGCCCTCCCGCGACCAGCGCAGGTCGCCCGCGCGGGCGTCGAGGGCGTAGCAGCGGAACCCATACTTGGCGACGAGCAGCCCGGCCACATCCCAGAAGAACGCGGTGGGGCCGTCGAAGAGGGGCGACGCGAACCGCGCGGTCCAGCTGCCCCTGGGGCCTTCGACGCGCATCTCGGCCCGGCAGAGGCGGTCCGGCTCGGCGGCCACCAGTGGGCCATGGTCGGCCAGCCGCCCGCTGGCTTCGGAGAGTGCAAATACGTCCGCGGCACGACCCGTACCTGCCCAGCGGAACCGGACCGTCAGACCGCCCGGATAGCGGACTGTCGAGCGGTGGACGTCGGATTCGCTCACGGTCGGCCGCTCACAGGGGTCGTTCAGGGCGCTCCTGCTCGCCCGGTCGGTCGATCTCGCCCGATCGCCTCATGCCCCGCCGGCTCGCCCGGTCGCCTGCGCCTGGCCCTCGATAGATCCGACCGACCCGGACGACGCCGGCCGCGCCGCGATCGGGGCGACCGTGGCGTTGGCGAGCATGCGCAGCGTCGCCGGAGAGACGGCGAAGACGGCGTTCTGGGCGCCCGCCGCGGCCCAGACGATCTGGTGCCGGCCGAGCGCGGGATCCATCACCACCCGGATTGGTCGGCTGTGGCCGAAGGGGGGGATGCCACCGATCACGAAGCCGGTGAGCGCATTCGCCTCACGCGCGGTTGCCCGGCGGATGCCCGGTTCGCCGAGGACGGCCGCCAGCTGTGCCACGTCGACGCGGTCCGGACCGGCGACCAGGACCACGTACGGCTCCAGCTCGCCGTCCTCTCGCGGCGCGACGAAGACGAGGCTCTTCACGATCTGGCCGAGCTCTGCGCCGACCGCGCGCGCGGCCTCCTCGGCGGTGTGGGTGCTCTCCGGGAAGGTGACGATCTCGATCGTCACGCCCTTCCGGGCCGCGGTGTCGAAGACGCGTTGTAGTGGCGGAGCGAGCGGATCGGGCACGGCCGCGAGTCTATCACGCGACCCGCGATCGACGAGGGCGGTGGCCGACTGCTGGCCGTCTTCGCCGAGCGCGTCCCGTCGGTCGCCGGTCGCTGTCAGAATGGTGTCGTGCGACTGCTTCACCGGGGACGTCCGCCCCGTGATGTCCTGCGTGCGCTCGACGAGCGTCCGGTCTGGGCGTTCGACTGGGACGGCACGCTCATCGACTCGATCGCGCGGACCAAGGCCACCTACCGCGAGATCTTCCGCGAGCTCGATCTGCCCTTCGACGATGCGCTCTTCCAGCGCCACTACGCGCCCGACTGGCGGCGCATGTACCAGAGCCTGGGCATTCCGAGTGAGCTCTGGCCGCGTATCGATCGACGCTGGGTCGAGATCTTCGAGACGGAAGTCTCCGCGCTCGTACCGGGCGCCGCGGAGACACTCCAGTGGCTGCGCAGCCGGGGCCGCCGCATCGCGCTCGTCACCGCCGGCCATCGGGAACGGCTGGAACTTGAGCTGAAGGCGACAGGGCTCGTCGACATGTTCGAGACCGCCGTGTACGGGAACGAGGTGCCCCATCAGAAGCCGGATCCCGCGCCGCTCCTGATGGCAGCGCGCTACCTGCGTGTGGAACCGGGCGAGATCGTGCTGGTCGCCGATGCCCCCGACGACATGCTGATGGCGAAACGGGCCGGCGCGCTGCCCGTGGGCGTCCTCACCGGCTCGGCGGCGGCGCGGAGCCTGCGGAACGGCGGGGCGCGCTGGATCGCGCGCGACGTCGCGGCGGTGGTCTCCCCACTCCGGGACGGCCGGTAGTACCATCGCGGCACAACCGAAGAGCGGACAGGGGAGCACCACCGGTGGTGCTGAGAGTGCGGCCAGGGCCGCAGACCCTCGGAACCTGATCTGGGTCGTACCAGCGAAGGGAGTCCAAGCGCGCGACCTCTGTCCGAGAGACGGAGGTCGTTGTGTATGCGGCGCTGAAGGCGCTCCTCGTCGGCAACGGGCGCGTGCCGTCGCGGGCGAGCCTGCCGCGCGAGGTCTTCGAGCACGTCGGGTTCGTGGTCGCCGCGGACGGCGGCGCCGCGGCCTGCGGATCGCTCGGCCTGCGGCCAGATCTCGTCGTCGGCGATTTCGACTCGGCCGAGCCCGCCGTCATCGAGCGCCTCGCCCGTGCCGGCGCTGTTGTGCGGCGGGTGGCCTCGGAGAAGGACGAGAGCGACCTGGAGCTCGGGCTGCGTGCGGCGATCGAGCGGGGAGCCGATCTGGTCGTCGCCCTCGGCGCCCTCGGAGGTCCGCGCATCGAGCACACCCTCGCGGCGATCGGCCTGCTGCAGGTGGCCGACGAGGCTGGGGTCGCCATGGCGATCGTGGACGACCGCTCGACGCTGAGGTTGCTCGGCCAGGGCTGCGGCCGCGACGGGCCACCTCGGCTCGAGATCAGGGGCGCCCCTGGCGACTATGTCTCGCTCTTCCCCTGGGGTGGCGACGTCCCGGGGGTCGTGACCGAGGGGCTGCGGTACCCCGTGCGCGACGAGACGCTCCGCATGGGGCCGTCCCGCGGCCTTTCGAACGAGCTGCTCGGCCCGGCTGCGGCCGTCCGCTGTAGGTCGTGCCGTCTGCTCGTCGTCCA
>JAKAMV010000223.1 GCA_021812735.1 Chloroflexota bacterium
TTCCCGCTGACGCCCGATCGGGACGCCGACCAGGCAGCCGACCGTACCGCGTGACCGGGACAGGCACGGACATCCGCCATTCGGCGGATTGACCGGGCGAGGGCAGGCGCGACGATGCCGTTCGGCGGGAGGCGATGACGCGCGGCCCGCGCCCCGGCCGCCTGGACCGCGTCGAGCCACTGGCGAGCCCGGCCCCCCCCAGAGAGCCGAAGGAGTCCTGCGATGGTCCGACACATGGTACGCCACGTGGTGAAGCACGGGGAGTACCGCCAGTTTCTGGCTGCGATCAAGGCCTTCAATGAAACGGCGCCCTTGGTCGGCCTGCCCCCCTACCGCGTGTTCCAGTCCCTCTTCGGCACCATCAACGAGGTGTGGACCGAGGCGGACTTCGAGACTGTGCAGGCCAACGTGGATGCGTTCGCGACCGCACGAGGAAAGCACGAGGCGTTCGACCGGGCGTTTCTCGACATGCTCTCGCACCTGGTCGACGGCGAACAGCGCGACTACATCCTCGAGGAGGCGAAGCTCGACTGACGCGCCTACCGAGCTGCCCGGGTGCAAGGCAGGGTCCCTCAGTCGGCGCGAGCCTGCGGCTCTCGGAGCATGGTCGTGACGGGAGGCGCTCCCGCGAACGGACAGGCCTCTAGGAATGCGCGGAAGCCCAGGCGCTCGTAGAACGGGATCGTGGCCGGGAAGGGCGTCTCGAGGTAGCACATCTCGCGGCACCGGTCGGCCTCCCGCAACACGGGAGCGAGCAGTGTTCCACCGATGCCCTGGCCCTGCAGCTCCGGCGCAACGCCCACGAACGCGAGGTACCAGTGCGGAACGGTCGGGTGCAGCGCCGCTGCCGCGGCGAAGCCACGACGCATGGCGCGGGCGCCGCCCGGGAAGAGCGCCGTCACCAGGGCGCGGTCGAACGCGGCCCGGGCAGCCGATCCGGGATGGCCTGCGGCGCAGTCGGCGCCTGCCGGCGGGACCCAGATCGCGACGCCCACGAGGCGCCCTTCCGCGTACGCCCCGTACACCTCCCCGGGGGCGAGGTGCGAGCGGAGGACGGACCGGAAGAAGGCGGGCAACGCGACGCGACGGCGAACCGCACTCGCGAGGACGTGGGTGAGGATCGGATCGGCGGCGAAGGCGCGGGCCAGGAGCGCGCCGGCCGCGCCGATCTCGCCATCTGACAGATGCGCGATCTCCGCCATCCGCGGCACGGTCAATAGAGGAAGTAGCTCGAGAGCACCAGGTTCGCGGGGGCGGGCGCGTCCTCGGAGAGCAGGAGGAGCCCGGGTGGCGGGTCGATGCGCAGGCCGGCCCCCAGGGCCGCCTCGACCAGCCGCCGTGCGCTGCCCGGTACCACCAGCTGCACGGATGGGAGGCGGGCCAGTTCGGCCCGCAGCGCCGCTGCCGCGCTCTCGGGATCCCGTCCGGCCAGGGGTCCCAACCGCCCATCCGCCCGCACGTAGGCGTAGGCGACGGGCTGTCCGTTGCGGAGCCAGAGCGTCCCGGTTCCGCGACTCGCCCAGTAGGGATGGTCGGGCGCCCGCGAGCAGCCGTAGGCGGACCGGTCGAGCATTTCCAGGGCGGGCGGCGTCGGGGCTGCCGGCTGCAGATCGGGCGGCTCCCTGACGGTGGGTTCACCTGCGAACCCCACCACGGGCGTCGCCGGCAGCAGGCCGTACCTGCCATACAGCGCGGTGGAGATCGGCTGGATGGAGTCGGTGATGGTGACGCGATGGCGCGGCGCGTCCGCGGCGGCCAGCTCGAACAGGCGCCGTCCGATCCCCCGGCCCTGGTAGGCCGGGGAGATGAAGAGCGCGGCGAAGAACCACAGGTCATCGCGCTCCAGCGCCGCCGTGAAACCAACCAGCGACCCCGCATCCTCGGCGACGAAGCAGTGCCCCGGATCGGTTGCGAGCAGGTGCGCCGGCGTCCGTGACCAGCCCTCGAACGGAGGGTCGACCCAGGGGAACCCATGCTCACGGACGAGGCTGCCTTCGGCGCGGCAGAAGATCGCATACGCGGCCGGGACGTCGGCGAGGCGCATGCCACGATAGGTGATCGGGGACTCACCGGCGCTCAAGTCGCTCCTCCCATGCGGACTCGGCGGTCCGCAGGCGAGCGGGGGCCGGGTCCGCTCTGGGGGCCGAGAGCGCGACCGACCGGCATGGCAGCACCCTGGCGGCGCGACCTCAAGCGGTCGCGTCCGCGGCCACGCCCGCGGGCCGGAAGACGTCCGCAACCGGGTTCCCGCAGCGCGCACACCGCTCCGCCGGGAACAGCGTCTCCGCGCCGCACACGTCGCAGTAGAACTCGCGGGTCCTCGCCGACACCGGACGCCACAGGCCCGCGTAGTGGGTGTACTCGAACGTGTGCCGGCGCATGTCCAGGATGGCCTCGGCGTGCGCCGTGCCACGGGCGAACGCCTGGGCCGCCTCCACGGTGCGCCAGAACCCGAGCGCCCAGTTGGCCGCCCCGTCGAAGAACGCGATCAGGCGGATGAAGCCGGGCGTCTCGCTCGCGGCCTTGCAGGTGAGCGCCACCTGGCGCCAGAACAGCTGGGTCCGCTCCTCGTCCACCATCGTCATGTGCAGGACGAGGACCGCGCCAGCTTCCTCTGGGCCGAGCGCGCCGTCCGGACCGTCGAACCCGACCACCGGCAGGGGCGTCTGCCGGATCCCGGGGATCGTTGCGAAGAGCGCCTCGTTCTCGGCGTTCGGGGGGAAGACCTGCAACGTCGCCATCCTGTGGGCCTCCGTCAGCGTTCGCCTCGACCCGACACGGCGGATGCCTCCGAGGGGACGCGGCGCCACCCTAGCGAGACGGGTCGCGCCGTCAATCCGCCATCTGGCGGATACCGACTCGTGCCGGTCAGGCGAGCGGCCCGCCGTCCGGGAGCACGAGACGGACCGCCCCGGCCCGCGAATGGACGCCCAGCTTGGCGTACACGTGGTCCAGGTGGCGCTGCACGGTGCGCGCGCTGATGCCCAGTCTGGCGCCGATTGCCTGGTTGGTCAGCCCGTCCGCCACGAGACGCATCACGTCGGCCTCGCGCCGGGACAGCGATGCCGGCAGGAGCCGAGATTCCACCCCCGCCCAACGGTCATCCCGGATCTCGCGGAGCAGGATTACATCGCCCGGAGCGCCCCCTCCCGGTACGAGACGCGCGAAGAGACGCCCTCCCGGAGCGTGCATGACCAGGGGTAACCCGACACCCTGCGGCGGGGGCGTGCGGCCCGCCAGTGCGAGTCCCAGCCAGCCGTCGAGCGCCGCGGGCAGCCGCTCGTCGGGTCGCAGGGCGCCGCCGGCATAGCGGAGGACGAGCGCATACGCGCCGCCGCTCGCCGCCGCCACGCGTCGTCGGCTGTCGACCACGACGAGTGCCTCGGATCGGGATGTGGCGAGCTGCTCGAACGCGGCCAGGCCGGCTCGCAGACGGGCCCGCTCGGCGACCAGCTCGTGGGCGGACACGATGAGCGGGCGCAGCAGGTCGAGCAGCTGCCGTTCGCGGTCGGCGAAGTCCGCGCTCGAGCGGTTCAGCGCCACGCCGATGACCTTGCCCCGCGGGGCAGGCAGCGTCACCGCCAGCTGGTACTCGACGCCGAGCTTCCGATAGACATCCCGGTACACCCCGCGCTCGTGCAGCTGGCGCTGTGAGATGAAGTCGGAGATCCGCAGGGCACGCCGATCGCCCGTGCGTGCGTAATGCTCCACCAGCGGGTTCTGCCCCGCGAGGGCGCCGAACGCACGCGAGTCGAGGCGCTCCCGCGCGCCGGCGGGCCACGCGGCGAAGCGTGCCCGGGCACGCCGCGGTTCGAGCTCGTTGAAGCTCAGGATGTCGGCGGGCAGCAGACGGGCAAGGCCATCCAATAGTCGCTGCTCGAATTCGTCCTGGTCGTCCGCAGCGTGGATCTCGCGAACCAGGCGAACCATCCGTTCGGTGTCGGATCCGATCGCACGTGCCACGTGTCGCTTGCCCCCGCGACCGAAGCGTACTCCCGAACCCGTTCGAGGGCGTCCGGCGAGGGCCGCGCCTGACCACCCGCCCGATCGCTCGGCCCCGGGCGGATGATCCCCGCTCGGGCGGCTTCTCCCGCGTCAGCGTCTACGTGAACCAGTACTACTGCTACATCTGGGATGCGAACTGGGGCCCGTCGTTCATCAAGCTCAGTGGCTACGCCCCCTGGGGTGGCCGGGTCCACCTCAACGGCCACGAGTGGGCCAAGCGCCAGCTGGCCAAGCGCGGGGTCGGCTATGTCAGCCTCGACAACGGCTTCCGCGCGGTCGACGACCCAGGGGTGCTGAACGAGCTGACCGCCTGGCTCGGCGCCGACCAGATCCGGGCCTACTTCGCGAGCTGGATGGCGGAGCCGCCGCAGCCCTTGACGGCCGACGACCGAGCGGAGGGATACGGCTACGCCCTCTCGATGCTCCAGGTGGAGGTCAGCGACACCCGGGTGTTCGACCGCCCGGTCCGGGCCCGTCAGTGGTTCGAGGCGACGATCGGCGAGCAGCTCACCCTGGGGCGGCCCGACACGGTCTCGCTTTTCGTTCATCGTCGCCCGAACCGGCGCACGAAGGGCCGCTTCGAGACCCGGGTGGTGAACGTGTACACGAGCCCCACGATCACCTTCCGCTACAAGCACTCGACGGTGAAGCACGTCCTGAAAGAGGGGCTCGCCCTGCGCACCGAGACGACCGTCAACGACGCCTACGACTTCGATACCGGCCGGCGGCTCGAGCATCTCGCCGAGATCCGATCGCGCGGCGAGGCGATCAACGCCGGACTCCTGGAGCACGAGGCGAACGCCGAGACCGCCCGGCTCGAAGGACCCGAACTCACCGACCTCGGGTGGCCGGCGATCGTCGAGGGTCGGCGCATCGCCGCGCTCCGCCTCGGCGACCAGCGGGTCATGGCGCTCCTTGCGGCGGTGGTGATGCTCAGCCACCTCCCCGCGGGCTTCTCCAACGCCCAACTCCGGCGACACGTCGCCGCGCCCCTGAGCCTCCAGCTCAGCGAGTACACGAGCGCCCGTATGACCTACGACCTTGGTCGCCTCAGGGGTCACGGCCTGATCGAGCGGATCGCCAAGAGCCACCGCTACCGGCTCACCCCCGAGGGCCTGCGGAGCTGCGCCTTCCTGACGAAGCTCGCCGATCGGCTCCTCGATCCCGGCTTGGCCCGCTGTGGCCCACCCGTGCCTGCCGGCCCACCCTGGCAGGCCTTCGATCGATCCCTCGGCGTGCTCCTCCGGCGTGCCAACCTCGCGGCCTGACCTCAAACTTCGCTCAGATGGTCATCTCCTATCCCCGCAAGCAGGGCTAGGGCGCGAGCTCGCCTACCTGGTGGCGCGCGGGCGGATCGACCGCGAACAGGCCGCGGCGTTCACCGCGGACCTCGAGCGCCGCGACGCCCGCGGCAGCTTCCTCGCGGTCGTCGTCACCTACGCCGCGACTGCCACCGCCAGTTAGGCCGGCAGACCGCGCGACGAGCGCCCGGGTCGATAATGGCGGGGTCGACAGTCTGGAGGCCGCGATCCTGACCATGAGTGGAGCCGTGAAGGGATTCCTCCGTCGCTCCCCGCGCGCCCTGGTCGTCCGCGAGTACGGCCGTGACAGCCTGCTCGTCTGGGCCAACCTGCTGCTCGCCCCGCTGTTCGCGGCGCTCGGCCTGCGGGTCGGGCTCCAGTCCGAGGAGCGGCTCGCGGCCCGCATCGAGGCAGACACGGCCGCGATGCGGGTTCGCGGCTACCTCGTCACGTCGGTCGAGACCTTCACGCTCCCCGGCCTCGCGGGCCGCACCAGCGAAGCTCGCTGGTACCGGGTCACCTTCGAGTACAGCGCACGGCCCTCGCCGGACTGACGATTGCTCACGCGGCGCGGCGGTGCGCCGACAGGAACTCCCAGCTGACCCGGCTGGCGTCGAGCGAGCGGCTGACCCGGCCCAGGTGCGGCGGCATCCAGGCGCGGGCGCCAGGCCACGTGTGCCCGCCGCCCTCGACGCGGTAGAACGCGAGGTCGGAGGCCGGCGACGACCCGCGCCACCGGCGGACCGTTACGTCCGGCCCGATCATCTCGACGAGCGGGCCTTCCGCCGCGCCGTTCCGCTCGACCCATCGGCGGGCCCACTCGTCGACGCCCAGGACCGGGCTGCTCGGGCGTCGCACGAAGAGCCGCATCCACACGGCCGCCTGGCTTCCGTCGTACGGCACGCTCCGGTCGCGGGTCCCATGGATCTCGAGCAGCGGCAGCGGCGGCGCTTCGTCTCGCTGCGGGACGAGCTCGGCGGCCGCCGTGCCCGCGACCTGCGCGACGGCGGCGATGCGCTCCGCGTGCTCCCAGGCCAGGCGGCCGGCCATGGTCGCGCCGTTTGACATCCCGACGACGTAGATGCGCGCGGGGTCGATCGCCCGCCGCTCGGCGACGTCGTCGATTACGGCGAGGAGGTAGCCCACGTCGTCGATGGCGTCGTGCTCCGGCCAGTGCGCGCCGCGGTACCGGCCGTCGTTCCAGACCTCGCCGATCGCGCTCGGCATGGCGAGCACGAACCCCTCCTCGTCGGCCAGGGCCGCGTACCCCGTCCATCGGTCGAACATGACGGGGTCGATGCCGCGCCCGTGGAGCTCGAGCAGGAGCGGCGCCGGCGTGCGCAGCTCGGCAGGTGCGCGCAGCAGGTACGAGCGTTGCCTGCCCTGGTGCGCAAGTCGTATCTCGACCGTCCCTATCGGCGGCTGTGCCACGCGTCCATGGTGGCACGCATCGGCCCCGGGACGTCGACAGCCGTGTTCGCGGAGTCACCCCTGCTCGGCCGTGAATGCACCACGTCGCGAGCGCGCGGTCGACGGCGCAGCTGGCGTTCATCCTGGCGCCTGGCTGCGGGGGCATGAGGCCCAGGCGGTGGCGAGATCGCGCAGCCTCGAAGCAGCGGATCGCGAGCGGATGGGCTAGGGTCGATGTGATCGAACGAGCGGCTGGCACCACGCACGCCGCTCCCGCGACCCGTCGAGTGAAGGACGAACGCACATGACTGATGCGAAGGGAACCCCGAAGCGAAGCGGTTCGACCAGGCCATCCCGCGACGTGTTCAGCGAGGAAGAGCGCGCCGCGATGCAGGCGACCGCGCGAGAGCGGAGACGGCAGGCGAAGCTGCGCCCCGAGGAGGCGCGCGCCGCGGGCGAGGCGGACGTGCAGGCGGCGATCGCAGCGTTGTCCGGCGAGGATCGCGTCATGGCAGCTCGCATCCACGAGCTGGTCCTCGCGGCCGCGCCCGAGCTCGTGCCGCGGACCTTCTACGGCATGCCGGCCTACGCCCGGGACGGCAAGGTGGTGTGCTTCTTCCAGGCGGCCGCGAAGTTCAAGTCGCGCTATGCGACCCTTGGCTTCCAGCAGGACGCGTCGCTCGACGACGACGACATGTGGCCGGTCGCCTTCGCCCTGACCCGCCTGACGCCCGCGAGCGAGCGGCGCATCGTCGCACTCGTCAAGCAGGCGGCGGGTTGAGCATCACGATGTGGCCTGGGGGAGCGTGACGATGCCCGAACTCCTGATCGACTTCATCACCTCGCTCGATGGCTGCGCGGCTGCCGAGGGCTGGCCGGGCTGGTGGGGGCTGCAAGGACCCGAGTACCTGGGGTGGTTGGGAGCACAGCCCGAGGCGGACTACCTGGTGCTCATGGGCGCGACCACCTACCGGGTGATGTCGGGCCTCGCGGCGGAGGGCGAGCCCGGCACCGACGTCCTCGCCGGCATGTCCAAGGTCGTCTTCTCGACCACCCTGCGCGAGCCGCTCGCCTGGCCGAACACGCGACTCGTCGCGCGAGACCCGGTGGCAGTGGTCCGGGAGATGAAGAGCGTGGGTGCCCGGTCGATGCGCACGATCGGCAGCCTCACCTTGTGCCGCGCGCTCCTGCAGGCGGGCCTCGTCGATCGCTTCCGGGTGGTCGTCTTTCCCGTCATCACGGGGCAGAGCGGCCTGGAGCGGATCTACGAGGGCTATCCCGACGTGGCCCTCGACATGGTGGGCAGCCGGACGTTCGACGGTCGCATCCAGCTGCTGGAGTACGTCCCGACGGTGCTGGCCGGGCCACCGAGCATCGACAGGATCGACGCCTGAACGAACCCGATGCTGCTTGCTCGGGCGTCGCAGAAGGCAGCCGCCCATCGCCTCGGTCTGTCGCACTCGACCATCAAGCACCACCTGGCGAACGCGCGGTCGAAGGTCGGGGCGACGGCCACGGCGCAGCTCGTGTGGATCCTAGCGGCGCGGCTGCCGGAGCCGGAGAGCGGGATCAGGCGGAGAACGAGTGGTCTGCCCGGGAGCGGAACGTCAAGAGGAGGAGGACCGAGAGGAATGCCGCGGCCCCCGCCGCGGCGACGAGGGCCGCGAGCGAGCCGGGCCCGTGGTTGCCGCCGGTGCCGGTCGCCGACCAGATGGCGTCCCGGAAGGCGAGCGACGCCGGGACCGCCGCGGCACCGGCGACGGCGGCGGCAACGAGGCGCCGGTGGGCGGCCGTCGAGGGCGCGGGCGCGACGACGCCGATCCACGCGCCCCCGCCCACCGCGAACGCGAACATCGCGCACGCGGCGACCGCCCCGATGAGCAGGGCCACGGGCGAGGGGCCCCCCTCGCGCAGCGAGGACACCGCGAGCGCGAGCGCCACGGCCAGCGCGACGAGCGCGGCGGAGGCGACGGGCCGGCGGCGGACCAGGGGCGCGACGCGGGCGCCCGCGACGTCGGCGACGGCCGCCAGAGGTCGGCCGGCCGGCCCGAGGCGGTGAGCCGCCAGGAGGGCGAGCGCCAGCCCGTCGCCGATCCCGTCCGGCTGACCGGACGCCGCGGCCGGGACTTGCACCCGGGCGAGGGCGACTGACCCGCCGAGCACGGCGGCAGTCGTGAGCGCGAGCGCCAGGACCGAGGCCGCGGCCACGACGTCGCGCCCGACCGCGCGGCCCGTCAGCAGGACCCCGGCCCAGTCGGCGGCGACCGTGGTGAGCGAGAGGGCGACGGCGAGCCACGCCGCGCGGACGACGCCCCTGGCCCGCGCCGCCGGGAGCGGCTCGGCGCGACGGCAGAGCGGCAGGCGGGCCCCCGCGGCGAGCACCGCCAGAGGCACGAAGAAGATGGCGAAGGATACGAAGGTGTCGTAGGGGTCGTCCGCCCACGGCACGTGCCGGTAGATCGGCGGAACCTCCTTGGTCGCGACCGCGAAGACCTCAAACGCGAGCGCGGCAAGGAGCGCAGCCCGGACGGCCCGCCCGGTGGCGGGGCGCCGGAGGTCGCCCGGGGCGAGGACGGCGACGGCGGCGGGGCTGGACATGCCCGTGAGACTGCTCGTCCGCCGACTGCCGGTCAAGGCGGCCGCCCACCGGTTATGCCTGTCGCAAGCGACCGTGAAGCACCACCTCGTGAACGAGCGGTTCAGGCTGGAGGCGACGACCACGGCGCAGCTCGTGTCGATCGCGTCGCCTCGGGTGCCGGGGACCTGTGGCGCGGCCGACCGATGGCTGGCGGCGGCTCGAAAGGGGTTTTCCCGCGACCACCGACCTTCTCGTGATGCGCTTGGCCGAGCCGCCCGAGCCCTGCGAGTGGCGCCGGAGCGCGTGACGCGGGGCGCCCCGGCCGGGTCGGACGAGCGGCTCGCGGGTCTGCGGCCGGCCGATCAGGACCGGCGGACGAGCCGCCACTCGCGAGCGGCGTAGGCAAGGAAGGCGACCGCCGCGACGGAGTTCACGAAACCGGCCACGAACGCCAGCCAGACCACCGCGTCGCGCGCGTGAGCCAGGTTGTACGGGAGCCCGTAGCCCGCGAACGCGAGCACGACCTCGTTGTGCAGGTAGAACAGGGCCTGGGCGACTGCGTACGCCACGAGGAGCCACCAGCCGACGCGCCGCCCCGCGGCGAGCAGGCCGATGGCGGCCAGGAACCAGAGCAGCGTGGCGCCCAGGAGCGCGGCGCCGCGCACGCTCACGGCCCCACCATACAGGTCGAGGGTGTAGGGGACCTGCGCGGCGTAGTTGGCTACGACGGCGGCGCCGTACCACCTCACGGGCCGGGGCAGGGAGCGGACGGCGACTGCCATGGGCCCCATTCTGTCACGCGGCGTCGCGTGGGCAGCCGGGGCGTGGGCGCAAATGCCGCGAGGGCGATGAGCCGCCGACGAGGCGGCACCCCGTGAGCGGGACGGCTGGCGGGAGGCGCTCGGTCGTCGCCCCCTGCGCGACCACGGTCACCCGGTCGCCCGGGTGGACGGCCTGCGTGTGGTCGCCGAGCTGGCAGCGGGTGCGGAACGGGCCGCTGGTCTGGAACTGCAGCGTGGCCGCGCCCGGTCCGTCGGCGAACGAGGCGACGACACCGCTGACGACCACGAGGTCCTGGTTGTAGTCCGAGTAGAAGCGGTCCGCCTGCATGGCGGCCCGGAGCGGCTGGATACGCGAGCCAGGTGAGGGCCTGGACGATCCGGTCGGCATCACGATCCGAGTGATGGGAACTGGCGGTTCAAGTCTGCCTGCGATGCCCGCCCTGGGACTACTGGCGCGGCGCCGCGCGCCAGGTGGGCCATATCCGGGCCGGGCCAGCCCGATACCCTGAGAGGGCTATGGCGACCGAGCGCGTGTGGCAGGCCACGCGCCTGCCGATGACGGTCGGGTGGCGCCGCTGGGCGCTGCTCGGCGGGTCCGGCCTGGTGCTCCTCGCGGTGTACGCCCTCGTGCGGCTCACCGGCGGGGCCCCGAACCCGCTGGTCCACCTCGCCTACCTCGGGATCGCCCTGGCCGCGCTGGGCGGCGGCGCCTGGGGCGGCCTGCTCGCGGGCATCGCGGCGGGCCTGCTGTTCGGCCCCCTCATGCCCGACAGCACCGCCGCCTCGGTGAGCATCCTGGGTCAGTGGGGCTGGGCGGTGCGCCTGGCCGCCTACGTCGGCGCTGGCGGCGTGGTGGGCTGGGCCTGGGACCATACCCAGCGATACTGGCTGGCGGCCCAGCGGCGGGCCGTGGCGCAGCGTGACGCGGAAGTCTGGCAGGCCTCCGAGACACGTCTGGCCGAGACCCTCGAAGCCGCCGCCGACGGGATCCTCGTGTTCGACGCGGGGCAGCGCCTCGTGCTCTGCAATGCCGCCGCCGAGGCGCTGCTGGGCCAGGCGCGGGCGGCCCTCCTCGGGCGCACCCCCGACGAGATCGCCGAGGGGCTCGGCCTGGCCACCCGGCCCGACGTGGCCCAGATCCGCGAGCGGTTCGGATCGGCCATCGCGGCCGGCACCCTCCCCGCGCCGCGGGAGGTGGAGCTGGCCGGCCCCGGGGGCACCCGCCGCGTGCTGGAGGTCCGGGTCCGCCCGCTGCGGGCCCCGACGCCCGACGATGGCCTGGTGCTGACCCTCCACGAGGTGAGCGCGCAGCACGCCCTCGCCGCGCAGCGCGCCGGGCAGCTCTCGGACCTGCAGGCGGCGGCCCAGGCGGCCGCCGGCGCGCCCTCCGCAGCCGCGGCCGCGGAGGCGCTCCTG
>JAKAMV010000897.1 GCA_021812735.1 Chloroflexota bacterium
AATGGATGTGATCAGCGGAGGACGGATGGAGCTCGGGATCGGTGCCGGCTGGAAGCGCGACGAGTGGCTCGCTTACGGTTACGGCTTCCCCGACACGCACGAACGGCTGGCGGCCCTGGGTGACGCCCTCGAGGTGATCAGCCGGATGCTGGTCCCCGGTCGTTCCGTGCACGCCACGTACGACGGCCGGTACGCGCGGGTCGAGGACGCGATCAACGTCCCCAAGCCGATCCAGCAGCCGCGCGTCCCGATCATGGTCGGCGGCAACGGCCCCAACGTGACCTGGCGGCTGGCGGCGCGCTTTGCGGACGAGCTGAACGTCGACGGCATGACCGCCGCCGAGCTGCGAGAGGCGCTGCCGGTGATTCGGGGCCGCTGCGAGGAGATCGGACGCGATCCGGCGACGTTGGCGGTCTCGGCGCACATCTGGTGGGAACGCCTGGGCGGCCCCGGGGAGCGGCGGCGCGAGCTGATCGCGGCGTACCGCGAGCTCGGGATCCGCCGGGTGATGACGCTGGTGCGCGAGGCCGCCGACTCGGACGATGCGCTCGAGGCGTTCGCGGAGGATTGCCGGGCGGCAGGAGTCGAGCTCGACTAGCTCGGGTCGCCGTCAGACAGCCTGGTGCGCCCCCGCCCGTTCGAGGAGCGGCTTCACCTCGCCGATCAGCCGCACCATCGACTCCTCGTCGTAGGGCGCCGGGAAGCCCGCCACCAGGTGCCGGTACCCGATCTCGAGATACGGTGCCAGCATCTCGGCGACCTCTTCGGGCGTGCCCACGGGCTGCGCGGTCCAGAGCTTGGCGTTCCCGTTCTGGGCGAAGAGGTGCTCGAAGACACGCTGCGCCTCGGCGTGCGAGTCGCGGATCACCACGACCCCGATGCCGGTCGTCCGCTCGATCTCGCGTTCGTCCCGTCCGACTGCCTCACAGTGCTGGCGCAGCACCGCCTCCTTCTGGCGCACCAACTGGAGCCCGCCGCCCACGTTGCACATGTCGGCGTACCGCGCGACGAGCCGCAGCGTCACTTTCTCCCCGCCGCCGCCGACCAGGATCGGCAATCGCGCCTGGACGGGCGGCGGGTCGTTGCGCACGGCACGCACCTGGTAGCGTGCGCCGTCGAGGGTCGGCTCTTCGCCGCAGAGCATGCCCCGCACGATCTGCAGCGACTCGCCCAGCCAGCGCAGCCGCTCCGGGAACCCCGAGCCGAACGGGATGCCGAAGGCGAGGTGCTCGGTCTCGAACCAGGCGGCGCCCAGGCCCAGGATCGCCCGGCCGTTGCTGAGATGGTCGAGTGTGGTCGCCATCTTCGCCACGAGCGCAGGGTTGCGGAAGGTGTTGGCGCCCACCATGAGGCCGATGCGGACGCGCTGGGTGGCCATGGCCCAGGCGCTGATCGTCAGCCAGCCCTCGAAGATGGGCCCGTGGTCCGAGCCGACGATCGGATAGAGATGGTCCCACGTCCATAGCGAAGAATACCCTAGGCGGTCTGCCCTCACGCCCGCTTCGAGTAGGGACGGCCAGTCGGTGTACTGGTTCCAACAGAGAGCCCCCAGCTTCACTTCGTTCATGGTCGCGAGTCTACGGTAGCCTCGCGGCGCTGGCCCGAGATATGCTCGGCACCTCGTGAGCGACCAGCGTCCCGACCTCGCGCCGGTCTCCCCCAGGATGGGCGGGCGGGGCCTCCCGTTGCTCCCGCGGACCGTGGTGGTCGCGGCGGTCGTCGCGCTGGTGGCCTTCCTCGCCAGCCTCCAGCTGAGCCCGACCCGTGAGGTGGTGGTCCCCGCGCCGTCGCCGTCGGGCGCGGCCCCCTCGGCATCGCCACCGGCCGCGCCCGCGACGCCTGCGCCGCCGGTCGCGCTGGTTACGGCTGCACCGCCGCTGCCGCTGGGCGTCTATCACCTCACCCAGGCCGAGGCGAACGAGATCGCCCTTGCCGCGCGGTTCTACGCCGCCTACGACGCGGGCCAGCTCGCCACGGTCATGGCGCTGCTCTCGGCGGAGCCGCACCTCTCCGACTGCGACTACGCCACCCATGCCGAGGTGAGCCTCGCTGGCCGGAGCGCCATCGAGCGCTACCTGCGCGCCCGCTTCGCCGAGCACGATCGCTGGAGCGTCGAGTTCTACCAGGAGAACCCGGCAAACAGCCTCGCCCTCGTGGTGGTGCTCCAGCTGGAGCGCTCGAACGACACCCTCCGCCGGCTCGGCGCGCCGGGCGGGGTCAAGCGTTCGTTCCCGGAGGACTTCTACCTCGCCCTCGACCCGGACGGCGTCCATCTCGACGCGATCGTCTGGTACACGATGTCCGGGTCGGGGGGCTTATGCAACCCGTAGAGGCAAGTAATTCCCTTGGCGCTGCTCAAGTCCGGTCCCGCCATGCAATGTTGGCCGCCCCGATCGCCGCTGGCCCCGTGCCGAAAGGCCAGGCTCGCCGCGGCGCGTGATTCGTGCGGGCGCGTGCCCGGGTCTGGGCTGCGTCAGAAGGAGGTCCTTGCGGGGCGGCCCCAGGCGACCTGCGGCTCAACGTGTCCGAACCCAGGGGCCCCGATTACTTCAGCAGACGGCAGCCTTGGATCGGGCGTGCGGTGCGCCTGGGGCTGACGAAAGTCCAAGGCGGAGTACGCAGACATGCCTATTGA
>JAKAMV010000224.1 GCA_021812735.1 Chloroflexota bacterium
AGCATGCCGCCGGGCTTCTCGTCGCGCTCGAAGATCGTGACGTCGTGGCCGTCGATCAGCAGGTAGTAGGCAGCGGACGCGCCGGCGGGGCCGCTGCCGATGACGGCGACGCGCTTGCCGCTCTTGGGCTGCAGCTCGAAGGGAACGGGGGCCTTCTGCCCCTCGGCCTGCAGGCGCAGCACCTGGTCGCCGGCGTAGCGGTGGCTGTCGCGGATCGCGATCGCCTCGTCCACCTCGTCGCGCCGGCAGTGCTCCTCGCAGGGGGCGGGGCAGACGCGGCCGAGGATGCTGGGGAAGGGGATGGTCCGCTTGAAGATGCGTGCCGATTCGACGAAGTCGCCCTCGGTGTTGGCCTTGAGGAAGCCCGGGATGTCGATGTGGCTTGGGCACTTGTTCTGGCAGGGCGGCAGACAGTAGGCGTTGTGGTCGCTGAAGATCAGCTCGAGGTTCGTGCGGCGGATCTCGCGGATGCGTGGGGTCTGCGTGCGGACCACCATACCGGGCTCCGCCGCGCGCGCGCAGCTGATCGGCGGATGCTCCTCGCCCTCGACTTCGACCACGCACATGCGGCAGGCGCCGAAGCCGGGCAGTTTCGGCTCGTAGCAGAGGGTCGGAATCTCGATCCCGTTGTCGCGGCAGACTTCGAGGATCGTCTGCCCGACCCGCCCGGTGACCTGGCGGCCGTCCACCTCGATCGTGAAAGCCGGCGCGGACTGCGGGCGCTGGGGCGCTTGCGTCTGCAGCAGGCGCTCGGCGAGGTCCTGTGGCGCACTCTCAATCTCGATCAGGTCGGCCATCGTGCTACCCGGATCAGTGGGATGTCGCCGTCGCGACCGTGGTCACGTGGAGCGGCTGGCACACGCCGGCGGGACACAGGCCGGCGTTGAAGTGGGCGTCGTACTCGTCCTTGAAGTATCGCATTCCGCTGAGGAGCGGGTTCGGGGCGTGGATCCCGTGACCGCAAAGCGAGCCGTCCCGGACATCCGCCGCGAGGTCGAGCAGCAGCTGTGGGTCGCTCGGCCGCGGCCGGCCGCTGGTGGCGCGATCGGCCAGCTCGAAGAGCCGGCGCGTCCCGATGCGGCAGGGGACACACTTGCCGCACGACTCGTCCGACATGAAGCGTTCCATCAGTCGCCCGAGCTCCACGATGCAGGCGCGCCGATCGACGACCAGGATCTGCCCCGAGCCGAGGATCGCGCCCGCGGCGGCCAGGGCGACCGGGTCGAGCGGGGTCTCGAGCGCCGACTCCGGCAGGAAGCCCCCGGCCGGGCCCCCGACCAGGAGGGCCTTCAGCACGCTGCCTGCCGCCATCCCGCCGCCCACGCCCTCCAGGATCTCGCCGAGCGGTGTGCCCATGGGGACCTCTGCGACGCCGTTCTGACGCGCGCTGCCCGAGAGCTGCACGAGCTTGGTGCCAGCAAGGCCGCCGCGCCCGGCAGCCGCGAACGCTTCCGGGCCCTGCCGCACGATCCAGGGGATCGCCGCGAGCGTCTCGACGTTGTTGACGATCGTGGGATGGCCGTCGAGGCCGCGCACGGCGGGGAAGGGCGGCCGTTGGTCCGGCATGCCGCGGTCGGAGCGGAGCGCGCGGAGCAGGACCGTCTCCTCGCCGAGCACGAAGGCTCCCTGCAGGGGCCGCACCTCGATCCGGACGTCGAAGCCCCGCGCCTCCGCCGCGGCGCCAATGTAGCCCGCGTCCTCGGCCGCGACCACCGCTGCGCGGAGCCGCTCGAGCGCGACCCCATAGGCGGCGTTCACGGCGATATACGCGTCGTGCGCGCCCACTGCGTATGCGGCCAAGGCGGTCCCCTCGACGATCGCGTGCGGGTCGAGCTCCATCAGGGTGCGATCGATGAACGCGCCGGGGTCGGCCTCGATCCCGTTGGCCACCACGAACCGGACGGGGTCGTCCTGGGCGCGCGCGACGCGCCACTTGTCGGCCGTGGGGTAACCCGCCCCGCCTCGGCCGCGCAGGCCGGCACGCCGGACGAGGGCGACGAGCGTCTCCGGGTCCGCTGCGAGCGCCTGGCGCCACGCCGCCCAGGCCCCGGCACGCTCCGCGCCAGCCAGCCCGTCGGCGGGATCGTACTGCCCGACCGCGCCGAGCGTGATGCGTGGCCACTCCGGAGGGGTCGCGAGAAGCGTCGCCATCATGCCTGCTCCGCCGGCGTCCCGCCCATCAGCGAGCGCGCGAGCTGTGCGGCCTGCGCGACGCTCAAGCCCGCCTGCCGCTCCCCGTCGAGTGTCACCCAGGGTGCCCCGCCGTTCTCGCCGTGGCACTCGGCGGGCTCGAGGGCGACCATCCCATCTCGTGTGATCCCCCCGAGCGGCACGCCCAGCGCTTCCTCGAGGGCCGCGCGGATCGCGCCGCCGCCGAAGAGCGCGCAGGCCGGGCAGCGGCAGATCCCGATCGTGTGCCGCGTCGGCGGCTCCAGGTGGAGCTGTGCGTAGAAGGAGGCCGTGCCGTACACCTCGGCGTACCAGACGCCGGTGGCGTTCGCGATGTGCTTGATCGCGGCGACCGGGATCTGTCCGTAGAGCTGCTGGGTCCCCTCGAGGATGCGCAGGAGTCTGGCTGGGTCGTGCTCCTCCGCCTCGAGGAGCTGATCCAGGGCCGCCGTGTCGAGTGGCGTGAACGACGCATACGTCGGGTCAGGGACCGGGCGGCCCGAACGCCGGAGCGCCTCTTCCTCGCGCCGTTCGGCGTACTGCTCGGGTGGACCCCAGTGCACGTGGAAGCGGTCCTTGGTGTCGCTGCCGCCCATGTCGATGCACTCGATGGGGCAAGCCATCGCGCACTGGAAACAGGTCTCGCACTTGAGCGCGCCGTACTCGTCGTACAGGAGCTGGAGCCGGCCCCGGTGGCGTGGGGGGATGCGGGGCGCCTGCTCCGGGTACTGCACGGTGACCTTCGGCTCGAAGAAGCGCCGCAGCGTCAGGGCCATCCCCTTGACGATGCCGAGTCCGGGGACGCCGCTCATGGGTGCACCACCAGGATCGCGAGGGCGGTCAGGAAGAGGTTGGCCAGCGCAGCGGGCAGCAGCCATTTCCAGGCCAGCCCCATCAGCTGATCGATGCGCACGCGGGGCAGGGTGGCCCGCATCCAGACGAACGTGAAGACGAAGGCGTAGGCCTTGATGAAGAACCAGACGATGCCGAGGAGCGCCTCGAGGTTGATCAGCAGATAGATCCCGAGCGCGCCAAGGGCCAACAACATGAAGAGCACCAGCCCAACGATCCAGGCCTGCCTGAAGGGCCAATTCGAGCGCAGCATCCAGAGCGGCAGGGCGAGCAGGAGCGATCCAACGATCGGCGCGCCGATCGCGATCGCCAGCAGCCCCAGGCCGAGCTGGCCCGGTGCCACCAAGAGGTGGATCGGCCACGGCCAGGGGAACGGGGCGGTCCAGCCGCCGAAGAAGAGCACGACGGCCAGGCCCGAAAGGAGGAAGACGTTGACGTACTCGGCGAAGAAGAAGAAACCGAACCGCATCCCGCTGTACTCGGTGGCGAAGCCGGCCACGATCTCGCTGTCGGCCTCGGTCAGGTCGAACGGGGTGCGGTTGGCCTCGGCCACGCCGGCGATGAAGAAGATCAGGAAGGCGAGCGGCTGGCGCACCACGAACCAGTCGAGGAAGCTGCCCGACTGCGCCTGCACGATGCCGTTCAGGCTCATCGTGCCGGCCAGCATGATCACCCCGACCACCGAGAGCGTCAGCGGGATCTCGTAGCTGACCATCTGGGCTGCGCTACGCAGGCCGCCGAGCAACGAATACTTGTTGAAGCTCGACCAACCGGCCATCAGCAGGCCCACCACGGTGAGGCCCCCGACGGCGAAGAAATAGAGGAGACCCACGTTCAGATCGACGCCGAAGAGGCCTGGCCCGAACGGGAGCACCATGAATGCCATGACGCTGGCCACGAACGTGACCACCGGCGCGAGCGTGAAGACCGTGGCGTCCACGCCGGTCGGCGTGAAGTCCTCCTTGGAGAGCACCTTCAGGCCGTGGACCAACGAGGCGAGCGTGCCCCACGGTCCGACCCTGTTGGGGCCGATGCGCAGGTTCATGAACGCGATCACCTTGAGCTCCATGAAGATGATCACGAAGGCCGTGGGCACCGTGAAGAGCAGGATCGCGGTGGCGGCGACCACGAAGCGGACGATCGCGATGTTCGCCACCAGGACACCGCCGATCCAGCCCACGACGGCGGGGATGATCCCGCTCGCGATGCCCGCCAGCAGGACCACGATGAGGAGGAGCAGGGCGCCCAGGGCGGGCACCACGATCCGTCCAGCGGGCGACAGGCGACCGCTGGAGCGCGCCATCACGCTCACTTGTCGACCCCGCCCATCACCGGATCGAGGCTCGCCATGACCGCCATGGTGTCGGCCAGCAGGTTGCCCGGCATGAGCGGCACGACCGCCTGCAAGTTCACGAAGGACGGATCGTGGATGCGGAAGCGATAGGGCTGGTCGGTGCCGTCGCTGATCGCGTAGCAGCCGTACTGGCCGCGCGGACTCTCGATCGCCGCCCACGCACGCCCGGGGCGCGGCGTGATGCGACGCGGCACGTTCGCCATGACCGGACCGTCGGGCATCTGGTGGATGAGCTGGTCGATGATGTGGATGCTCTGCTTGATCTCGTCGACCCGCAGCAGATACCGCGCGTACGAGTCTCCCTCCTCGCGCGTCGGGATGGCGAACTCCAGTTCCGGGTAGACGCTGTACGGATGTGCGCGGCGCACGTCGTACGGGACGCCGCAGGCCCGGATATTGGGACCGCTGAGCCCGAGGCTGAGAGCGGTGCGCCGATCGAGGCGGCCCAGCCCGCGCGTGCGCTTGAGGAAGATCTCGTTCTCGTTGAGCAGCGTCGTGTTGGCCTCGACCTGCCGGAGCGCGTGGCCCATCCAGTCGCCGAGCCGGCTCAGGAACTCGTGGTTCAGGTCGCCGTTGACGCCGCCGATGCGCATGTAGTTGAAGAGCATGCGCTGGCCGGTGAGCGCCGCGAGCATCTCGACGATCTCGTCGCGCTCGATGAAGCTGTAGAGGATGGGTGTCAGGCCGCCCAGATCGAGCGCCATCCAGCCCATGAAGAGCGCATGGCTGGCGATGCGGTTCAGCTCGCAGGCGAGGACGCGGATGTACTCGGCGCGGCGCGGGACGCGCAGGTCGAGCAGCTGCTCGAACGCCATCACGGGGGCCAGCTCGTTGAAGAGCGAGCTGACGTACTCGAGCGGGTCCGTGTAGCAGATCGCGTGGTGGTAGTCGGCGTTCTCGGCCAGCTTCTCGATCCCGCGGTGCAGGTAACCCAGCACCGGGTCGATGTCGACCACGCGCTCGCCCTCGATCTTCACCACCAGGCGCAGCACGCCGTGGGTCGAGGGGTGCTGGGGGCCCATGTTGACGAGCATCTCGCCGTCGCGCAGCGTGTAGAACTCGGCTTCGCGCTCGGTGCGCGGCGCGTACGGCGGAATGGCGTCGTAGATGGTGGCGGGTGTCTGGACCAGGACCTGCGGATCGTCGAGCGACGGGATCTGGGTGGCCATGCTGGCTCCGGCTACCGCGCCCGGCTGCGCCGAATCGGCGCGAGCGACTCGGCAGGCGCGTGGACCTGTTCCATGTGGCGGACGCCCTGCGCCGGCGAGCGGGAGGCGTCGTCGGCGAGGAAGAAATCCTTGCGCAGGGGGAAGCTCGTGTAGTCGGGCGGCATGTAGACGCGCCGCAGGTCGCGGTTCCCCTCGAAGATGATCCCGAACATGTCGTACGCCTCGCGCTCCATCCACTCGGCGCCCTTCCAGAGGAAGGTCGCCGACGGCACGCGGGGGTCCTCGCGATCGAGATCGACGACGATCACGCGGAGCCAGTCTGGGGTCGTCTCGGACCACAGGTGGTAGACCACCTGCATCGAATCGCCGGTATCCACGCCGGCCAGGTCGGCGAGGACCTCGAAGCGGAACGCCGGGTCGTCGTGGAGGGTGCGGAGCACGTCGACCGTCGCGCCGGCAGCGATGCGGATCTCGGTCTGATCGTGGCGCTGCCGCACGGGTGCGGCCAGCAGTGGACCGAGGCGTGTTTCCAGGCGGCGCTTGAGCGCGGTATCCGTGGCGGGCCTCCCGTCAGCGTTCGGCCGGCGCGGTGGGGCCGACGGCGCGCTCGGCCCAGCGGCCGCGGCGCTCCTTGATCAGCTGCTGGAGCTTCATCATGCCGTAGATGAGCCCCTCGGGGCGCGGCGGGCAGCCCGGCACGTAGACGTCGACCGGCATGATCCGGTCGATCCCCTGGACCACCGAGTAGGAGCGCTTGAAGCGCCCGCCCGAGCAGGTGCAGTCGCCCATCGCGACGCACCACTTGGGCTCCGGCATCTGCTCCCAGAGCCGGAGCAGCGGTCCGGCCATCTTCGTCGTGAGGGTCCCGGCCACGATCAGCACGTCGGCCTGCCGCGGGCTCGCCCGGAAGGGGAACATGTTGAAGCGGTCCATGTCGTTCATCGACGTCGCCGCCGACATCATCTCGATCGCGCAGCAGGAGAGCCCCGAGAGGAGCGGCCAGAGGCTGTTCATGCGCAGCAGGTCGAGCAGGTAGTCGGCCTTGGCCGGGATGACCTCCAGCGAACCCCAGCGCGCGTCGTCGCCCGGGTCGAGCTCCGCGGCGACCCGCTCGAGGTGGGTGATCGCAGGCGGCCGACCGCCGCCGTAGGCTGCGGGATGCGTCGAGGACCAGAGCTCGTTCGGGACGACGATGGGCTTCTCTTCCACGGTCGGCGGTCTCCTACGGCCGACTCGTAGATCTCAGGAGCCCGCGACGAGCCTGGCCGCGCATGTGTCCAGCGCGACCTCCTTGCAGGAAGCCGATCCTCCCGCGGATCGAAACGAACGTGCCGAGATCCACGACGACCATCTCCTTCATCACGAGCCGCCCGCGACAGCTCGACGCAGGAACGCTATCCCCCGTTTCCGAAAGCGCGATGAAGCGCCGCTGAGAAGCGCGTGAGATGCGGCCCGCTGTCGCAGATGACGGAGCCCGCCCGCACCGGCCCCCCACGGGCCCGAACCCGCAAACCGTCCGTCAGCGGGACGGCGCGGCCACCGGCCGGATCGCGGCCCTTGGCGCGGCGCCGACCGGTGTCGGCCGGAACCGGCGCAACCGCAGCGCGTTCGAGACCACGGTCACGCTCGAGAGGGCCATCGCTGCGGCGGCCAAGATCGGATCGAGCAGGACGCCGGTGAACGGATAGAACGCGCCGGCCGCCAGCGGGATGAGCGCCGTGTTGTAGGCGAAGGCCCAGAAGAGGTTCTGCTTGATGTTCCGCATCGTCGAACGCGACAAGGCGAAGGCGGTGATGAGGCCTCGCCTGCAGGCCCAGCCGGTGGAGTTCGGCCACCGCCGCCGCCGAACCCGCCTTGAGCGTGTCCGCGATCGCGACCACCGCCGCGGACCGCCCGACGAGGACGTCGTGGCCCTCGACAGAGGCGCGGATCCCCTGGCCGCCGGTCGCCTCCAAGCGGCTCGCCGCCGGCACCTCGAGTCGCCGTTCCTCGGTCGCGAACCGCACGATCGCCTGGCCAAGCGGGTGCTCCGACCCGCGCTCGGCGCCAGCGGCGAGCCGGACGATTGTCGTCTCGTCAGGTGCGTCCGCCGCGCGGACGATGTCCGTGACCCGCGGCCGCCCCTCGGTGAGCGTCCCGGTCTTGTCGAGCACCACGACGCGGACCTGGTGCAACCGCTCGAGGGCTTCGGCGTTGCGGAAGAGGACCCCGTTCTCGGCGCCCTTGCCCGTGCCGACCATGATCGAGGTGGGAGTGGCGAGCCCGAGCGCGCATGGGCGCGCGACGATGAGCACCGCCACCGTGTTGAGGAGGGCGAGGTTGAACGCCGGCTGCGGCCCGACGGCGAACCAGACCAGGAACGTGATCGCCGCGACGAGCAGCACGGCAGGTACGAAGTAGCCGGTCAGATCCTCGAGCCCGACGCGCCCGGGGTCGTAGCGCACCGACGCCGACTCGGTCGCCAGGTTCACGTGCGCTTGCTCGACGCCATCGACCTTGCGCACGTAGCGCTCGACGCGGTTGACGCACGAGGCGCAGGTCATGCCCTCGACGGGGAAACGCACCTGGACGACGGTGGCATCGGACTGGGTCATCAGTTTCACCGGTTCCTTCATACTCCCTGGGAGTACCCCGCGCCGCCCCCGGCGCCAGGCCAGGAGCACGGCTCGGCCCCCGGACCACACGGCGGAGGTCATGGCGACAGTGACGCGGCAGGCTGCGATGCACCTGAGCGGCGCCTGAGCGACCGGCTAAAAGCTTGGCGCCCGCGCTCTGGAGCCGATCCTGTGTCTGACGTCGCGCGGACCCCGCCCAGGGCGTGCTGGACCGTTGTTCACAGGTCTGCCTCACCCCGACCTCAGGTGCGCCCTCCATCGTTGCGGGCATGAGCGACCCACGCAGTGCGTCCCACGGCCGAACCAACCCGGAGCGCCCGGCGGTCTCGCGTGGCGGTACCACGGCCCACGACCCCGTCCTCGATTCCGTGTGCCGCGCGGAGTTCAGCCGCGAACGCGCCGTGGTGATCGCGACCCACGACGGCCGCCCTGTCGACTTTCGCAGTCCAGCCGGCCGCTCGCCGCGCGTCGACGTCGTGGTCGTCGGGGCCGGCCCGGCAGGCTCGACGGCGGCACGCCTGCTCGCAGCGCGCGGGGCCCGCGTCGTCCTCGTCGAGGCGCGCCGGCTCCCGCGCCCCAAACTCTGCGGCGGCGGACTGACCCCCAAAGCCCAGCGGCTCGCGCCACCAGGCGCGCTCTCCACGGTCGAGCGGACTGTGGAGCGGACCGAACTCCGGGCGCCCCGGCTCTCCCCGATCCACCTGGAGGCGCCCGCAGCCAGCGTGGCGATGGTCGAGCGGGCGCGCTTCGACCTGGCCCTCGTCGAGGCCGCCGCCGCGGCAGGCGCGGACGTCCGGGACGGAGTGGAGGCCCTGGACGTCAAGGAGGACCCATTCGGGGCCTGGGTGGCCACCGAGCAAGGGCGGCTCCGTGCCGACGCGCTCGTGCTGGCGGATGGAGAGCCAAGTCGTCTCGCCCGGCGACTCGGCCTCGGCGGCGACGCCCGCCGCCTTGCGCTCGCGCTCGAGGTCGACCTGCCCTTCTCGGCAGCCCTCGCACTGGATGTGGCCCTGCTCGAGTTTGCCGTGCCCGGCGGGTACGCCTGGTACTTCCCGAAAGGCGATCACGCCAGCGTTGGCATCGGCTCGTACCGGCCAAGCCAGCACCGCGAACTCAAGACGGCCCTCCGGCGCTTCGCCGGGACCCTCGACCTCGATGCCGCTGCCGGGCGCCTCAGCGGTCACTGGATCCCCCAGGGCTTGCGGCGGGGTCCGATGGCGAGCGCGCGCGTCGTGCTCGCGGGCGATGCAGCGGCCACCGCCGACCCGCTCTTCGGCGAGGGCATCTCGTACGCCATGATCTCCGGGGCCGTGGCGGCCCAGGTCGTCGCGGACTGGGAAGGCCGCCGGGTCGCGGACCTGCGCGCCTACGACGAGCGGTTGCGACGCGTCCTCGGACCCGCCCTCGGGCGCCTCTACTGGACCGCCCGGGCGGTCGAGGCGTCGCTCGACCTCGCGCTCACGGCCGTTCGCCACAGCCGCCATGTCCGGGACCAGGCCGTGGACGCCATCGCCGGGCGCCGGGGCGCTTTCGCGGTCGACCGCGACTGCCGGTTCGCCTGCGTGTGCGCGCTCATCGGCCGCGTCTGCCCGGCCTGCCAGGCGCCATCCGGGCCCGGTCCGAGCTGCGCGCCATCGGCGGCATGCGCCGTCTGAGCGCAACGACGCCGCCCGGGAGAGTCCGGGCGCCGAGGGGACCGACGTCCTCGGAGCTCGGGCGGCCGGCGAACGCGAGCGGCCTCCGCGGCTCACCTGAAGACCGGGTCGACGATGGACGGCGGCGCCTACGGGCTCTGGTCCTGCCCCCCAGGGTGACCGGCTCGAGTCGACCCGGTCTCTGGGCGCGTTCTAAGCCCACACTCATCGGTTACTCAGGTGTGGCCGCCACGATGCAAGTATGACACGTGGACATCGCGGGCACCTCGCCCGTTCGCTTCCCCCGGACCCGGGGCTCGCGGTCCGCATCGGCGTCACCGTCCTCCTGCTTGCGGCCGTCTACGCCGCCTTCGTGGCCGTGCTCTGGGCGGCCGGCGGCAGCGTCCTTCTCATCGCGATCGTCGTCAGCGGCCTGGCGATCGCCCAGTACTTCTTCTCGGACCGGCTCGTGCTGACCGCGATGGGGGCCCGGGAGGTGAGCCGGGCAGAGGCACCGGAGCTCGTCGACCGAATCGAGCGCCTGGCCGCCCAATTCGACCTGCCGATCCCGAAGGTCGCGATCATCGAGAGCAACGTCCCCAACGCGATGGCCACCGGGCGCGACCCCTCGCATTCCGTCGTCGCGGTCACGACCGGGATCCTCTCCCGGCTCGACGCCGCCGAACTCGACGCGGTCCTGGCACACGAGCTCTCGCACGTGCGCCACCGCGACGCGGCGGTCCTCACGATGGCGGCGGTCTTCGCGACCGTCGCGTCCTTCATCGTCCAGATGGGCTTCTGGCTGGGCCTGGGCGGGGGCGACGACCGCGACGGCGAGGGTCGACCGAGTATCCTCGTCGTCTACCTGGTCTCGCTCGTCGTCTGGCTGGTCAGCTTCCTGCTGATCCGCGCGCTCTCGCGCTATCGTGAGCTCGCCGCCGACCGCGGCTCCGCGATCATGACCGGGGCTCCCTCGCAGCTCGCCTCGGCCCTGGTCAAGATCAGCGGGGCGATGGAGCAGATCCCCGACGCGGACCTGCGGACGGTCGAGCCGGCCAGCGCGCTCATGCTGATTCCGGCGTTCAGCCGCCGCTCGCTCATCGGGATCCTCTCCACCCATCCCCCTCTCGAGGTACGCCTGGCGCAGCTCCGCAAGCTCGAGGCCCAGGAGCTGGAAGCGTGAAGCTTCTGGACACCCTCTTTGGCGTGACGCGCCGTCCCCGCTCGCGCGAGGAAGCGCTCGTCGGCCTCTCCACCGCCGCGGTCACGCTGCAGGCCGAGCTCGGGCTCGTCCCGACCGGCGAGGCCGGCCTTGCGATCCGTCCACTCGACAGCGAGGAGTACCGCCGCGCCGAGGCGGAGCTCGCGGGCCTGCTCGAGATCGCCGGCCACGAGACCGGTGCGACCATCACCGAGCGCACCGACAGCTACGGCTACCGCTGGATCGTGATCGCCGACTCCGCGATCGCCGACCTCGTCTCGACGGCCTACAGCGTCAGCCTCCAGCTCCGCGACGCGAGGTTCGGCGACCAGGTGCTGGCGGCAGCCTTCGGGTTCCGCGACGCCGCCGGACGGCACGTCTTCTGGCTCTACAACTTCAAGCGCGCCGCGTTCTACCCATTCGTGCCGCAGCCCGATGGG
>JAKAMV010000225.1 GCA_021812735.1 Chloroflexota bacterium
TGCCCGCTGGGGACGCATCCTCTGGCGCTGCTGGCAGGACCGGTGCCTCTACGATCCCGCCCTCGACCGACGGGTCGTCCTGGCCGCCTGATGGCCGGGGGTTGACAGAGGGAGTCTGCCGCGTGCATGCGACCCGCAACGCGCTCGATCTCGTGCCCCGCGGCTCGCAGGACATGGTGGCGGCCGCGGTCCGCAGCATCTTCGAGCAGCCCGACGAGCCCTCCGCCTCGGCGCAGCTGCGCCGGGTGGCGGACGGCCTGGCCCCCCGCTTCCCCGCGGTGGCGGAGCTGCTGCTCGAGGCCGAGGCGGATCTGCTCGTCCACCTCACCTTTCCCGAGGCCCATCGCCGCCAGATCCGCTCGACCAACCCCTTGGAGCGCCTGAACAAGGAGGTGAAGCGCCGCACCGCCGTGGTGGGCATCTTCCCGACCCGCGCGTCGGTCATCCGCCTCGTCGGGATGGTGCTCGCCGAGCAGGACGACGAGTGGCAGGACGGCCGGCGTTACTTCAGCCCCGAGTCGATGGCCCTCATCGATGCCATCCCCAAGGAGGAGGTGCCGACGCTGCTGATGGCGAGCTGACGAGATGACGGGCGCGAGGATGCCGCGCTGTTACACCACGAGCGGGGACTTGACCCCGGTTCCCGGTACGTTGAGCGGCATAACGCTTCCGGTCGATGCCCTCGGATGGTCGACGGGTAACGGTCCATCGGGCCGTTGCAGATTCCAACACTTCTGCAAACAGCGCGCCTGGAAACGCATGGAATCGTGCGGCAGAGGAGGCAGCGGATGGAACCGGGGCCCGGTCTGCTGTGGCCTCCGACAGTGCGTCGACTTGGTCACGCAATGGGCTTTTAACCCTCGTGTCCTGGGTTCGAATCCCAGCCGGCTCACCACGGATCTGCCGAGCGGTGCACGGCGATTCCTCACCGGAGCGTTCGCGGGTGCGGCGCCTCATTGGACGTATTCGGCGAGGTGCTGGCCGGTGAGGGTGCTTCGGGCGGCGACCAGGTCCGCGGGCAGGCCGGCAAAGACGACCCGGCCGCCATCGTGCCCGGCGCCGGGGCCGAGATCGATGATCCAGTCGGCGTGCGCCATCACCGCGAGATGGTGCTCGATGACGATCACCGACTTGCCCCCGTCCACCAGCCGGTCGAGCAGCCGGAGCAGGTGCTCGACGTCCGCGAGATGCAGGCCCGAGGTCGGCTCGTCGAGCACGTAGATGCCGCCATCGGTGGCCATCTGGATCGCCAGCTTGAGCCGCTGCCGCTCGCCACCGGACAGCGTGGTGAGCGGCTGGCCGAGGCGCAGGTACCCCAGCCCGACGTCGGCCATCCGGTCCAGGATCGCCCGGGCGGCGGGCGTTCTGGCGGCCCCACTGCCGAAGAACTCCAGCGCCTCGTCGACCGACATCGCGAGCACCTCGCTGATGTCCCGCCCGGCGAGCTTGTACTCCAGCACGCCGGCACCGAACCGCTTGCCCTCGCACTCCTCGCACACCGTCTCGACAGTCTCCATGAACCCCAGCTCGGTGTAGATCACGCCGTTGCCGTTGCAGTTCGGACACGCGCCCTCGGAGTTCGCGCTGAAGAGGGCCGGCTTCACCCCGTTGGCCCTGGCGAAGGCCGCCCGGATCGGGTCGAGCAGCCCCGTGTACGTCGCGGGGTTGCTGCGGCGCGAGCCCCTGATCGGCGCCTGGTCGATCGAGACGACCCCCGCACCCTTCGGCACCGAGCCGTGGATCAGCGAGCTCTTGCCCGAGCCGGCCACCCCGGTCACCACGCACAGCACACCGAGGGGGATGTCCACGCTCACGTCCCGCAGGTTGTGCAGGACCGCGTGGCGGATCTCCAGCGTGCCTGCCGGCGTGCGGGTGCGCGGTTTGAGCGCAGCCCGGTACCCGAGGTGGCGTCCGGTGAGCGTATCGCTGGCCCGCAGCCCCTCGACCGTTCCCTCGAAGCAGACAGTTCCCCCGTCGGCGCCTGCACCGGGACCGAGGTCGACCACGTGGTCGGCGATCGCGATCACCTCCGGCTCGTGCTCGATCACCAGCACCGTGTTGCCTTTGTCGCGCAACCGCAGCAGCAGCCGGTTCGTCCGCTGGACGTCATGGGGATGGAGGCCCGCGGTGGGCTCGTCGAAGACGTAGGTCACGTCGGTGAGAGCGGAGCCGAAGTGGCGGATCATCCTGACCCGCTGCGCCTCGCCGCCCGACAGCGTGCCCGACGACCGTTCGAGCGAGAGGTACCCGAGCCCGACCTCCACGAACGAGTCGAGCGTCTGCAGGAGCGTGGCCAGCAGCGGCGCCACCGACGGCTCGTCGAGGCCGCGGATCCATTCGGCGACGTCGCTGATCTGCATCGCGCACACGTCCGCGATGCTGATCCCCCTGATCTTCGATGATCGAGCCGCCTCACTCAGCCGGGTGCCGCCGCACTCGGGGCAGGCTGCGAACGTGACCGCCCGGTCCACGAACGCCCGGATGTGCGGCTGCAGCGACTCCTGGTCCTTTGACAGGAACGACCCCTGGATCCGCAGCACCAACCCCTCGTAGGTCATGTTGATGCCCTCGATCTTCATCCGGACGGGCTCGTGGTAGAGGAGGTCGTGGCGCTCCTGCTCCGTGTACTCCCGGATCGGCTTGTGGGGGTCGACGAAGCCCGAGGCCGCGTAGAGGCGGTAGTTCCAGCCGCCCGCCGCGTAGCCCGGGATGGTGAGCGCTCCCTCGGCGAGCGACCTCGAATCGTCGAACAGCTGCGTGAGGTCGATGTCGGAGACCGTCCCCATGCCCTCGCAGCGCGGGCACATCCCGCCGGCAACGGTGAACGTCCTGCTCACGGTCTTGCCCGCACCGCGGTCCACGGTGATCGCACCGGCACCGCGGACCGAGGGGACGTTGAAGGAGAATGCCTGGGGGGAGCCGAGGTGCGGCTGCCCGAGCCGACTGAACAGGATGCGCAGCATCGCGTTGGCGTCGGTCGCGGTGCCGACCGTGGAGCGGGGGTTGCCGCCCATCCGCTCCTGGTCGACGATGATCGCCGTGGTCAGTCCCTCGAGCACGTCGACGTCCGGCCGCGCCAACGTGGGCATGAAGCCCTGCACGAACGCGCTGTAGGTCTCGTTGATCAGCCGCTGCGACTCGGCGGCGATGGTGGCGAAGACCAGCGAGCTCTTGCCGGAACCCGAGACGCCGGTGAAGACGGTGAGCCGGCGCTTCGGGATCTCGATGCTCACGTTCTTCAGGTTGTTCTCCCGGGCGCCGTGCACCCGGATCAGACCGTGGCTGTCGGCAACGTGCAGCACAGGCGACCGCGTGTCCGCCGTCGTAGCCATGTGACTGTCTCCCTCGGGCGGGGCCAGCGAGGAGCTCGGTCCTCAGCTCACCGCCTTCTTCACCAGCGCGGCGATGCAGGTCACGTCGGCCGGGGTCGGCTCCATCACTGCGGGATTCCTCTCAGCCATTGCGAAGCACCCCCCGTGCGCCGGACGAGTCCCAGCCGCTTGACCTCGGGGATGATAAGCGACGAACCATCGCGAGAGCCGAGCTCGCGATCCCCGACGTGGTCGCCTCACCCCGCCTGCCAGGGCCGGGGCGGACGCGGTGTGGCACAATCGCGCCGGTCGTCCCACGGTGCCTCAGGAGCGTTCGAAGCGTGCGCGTCGTCCGCGTTCCCAAGAACCAGCTGCTGCTCATCGCCGGCCTGGTCTGGTGCGCGGCGGGCGGGATGGTATCCATGATCGGGTTGCCGCTCGAGTTCGGGCTGGCGCCCGCGCACCTGGTCCTCATCCCGCTCGCGGCGGTGATCTTCCTCGTGTTCTACGTCTTCGTCTTCTCGCCGCTCGTCCGGAAGCACACCGGCCGAATCCGCGCACGGGCGGAGGACCGGCTCCCCTTCTGGCACTTCTTCAACGCCTCGTCCTGGGCGGTGATGGCCGTGATGATGGGCGGCGGAATGGCGCTCCGCCTCTCCCACGTGATGCCCGACTGGATGATCGCCTTCTTCTACAGCGGGCTCGGCGTGGCGCTCTTCCTCTGTGGCGTTCGCTTCCTCGGCGTCTTCGCGCGCAAGGACGTCCTGGCCCTCGCACCCGAGCGGCTCCGCTCCGACCCCTGACCGCGCTGCGACCCCTGACCGCGCGGCACCGCGGGCGACGCTCCGGCGGTGCGCGTCACGCGGGTTTCCGGTTGTGCCACCCCGGGGCTGGTCAGCCCGCGTCGGACTGTGCCGCGCTCGCCCGGACCGGCAGGTCGTCGTAGCGCTTCCAGCGGTAGATCAGCGTCGAGATCGCCCAGCTGGCGACGAAGATCGCCACGATCCCCACGCCGAGAAGACCGAAGTCGAGCCGGTCGGCCACGGCCCAGATCCCGCCCTGCAGGCCGAGCTCGTTGCCGATCACGCTCACTGCCTCGATCCCGCCGATGACGAACGCGATGATCACCGACACCAGCGTGATGTTGAGGTTGTAGTACAGCTTCCGGATCGGCTTGAGGTACGCCCAGCCGTACGCACCGAGCATCAGGACTCCATCGGTCGTGTCGACCAGTGACATCCCCGCCGCGAACACCATGGGCAGCAGCAGGATCAGCCAGATCGGCAGGTGGCTGGCCCCGGAGGTCGCGGCGAGCCCCAGGAGCGCCACCTCGCTGGCGGTGTCGAAGCCGAGCCCGAAGAGGACTCCGAGGGGATACATGTGCCAGCTCGTGCGGATCAGCCGGAGGGCCGGGCGGAACACGCGCGCCAGAAGCCCCCGGTTGCTCAGGTAATCCTCGAGCGACTGCTCGTCGTAGGACCCGCCGGCCGACACCTTCCGGAACATGCCGAAGATGTCCAGCAGCACGACCAGGTTGATCAGCCCGATCAGCAGCAGGAAGGCCGCCGACACGCTGGTTCCGATCATGCCGCCCACCGAGCGCAGCGTCGGCACGTCGCTGACGAAGGCCGCGGAGACGGCGATCGCCACCGACAGCAGGACCACGATCGTCGAGTGGCCCAGGGAGAAGAAGAGGCCGACCGCGACCGGCCGCTGGCCGTCCTGCATCAGCTTGCGGGTGGTGTTGTCGATCGCGGCGATGTGGTCGGCGTCGACCGCATGGCGCAGGCCGAAGGAGTATGCGAGGAAGGCGGCAGGGAGCAGGATCGGGTACCGGGTCGACGCGACCAGGATGAGCCCCCAGGCGGTGAGGTTGAAGGCGAGCAGGAACCCGTAGACGCCGATGACTCTCCGGCGCAGGTCCCGGGACGAGGCGAGGATGCGGGTGGCGTGGGCGAGCAACGGGTCCCCCTGGTGTGAGTCAACGGCGGATGGAGCGAGATCCTACCGTCGGCGGCGGTCAGTTGCAACCCTTTGCAACTGCATTGAAACGCAACCGATCCCGTACGACGGCTGCGTCACCGGGACGGGCCGTGCGACTGGACGGTCGTTCAGGGTGTTGTTCGCCCGGGACGCGCGTTCGGATTGGGCGGGCGCCGTCGCCGGGTCGCAGCGCCGCTCCGGGTGCCGTCACGGTGCCCGGGGTCTGCGGGGCGCCTACCGGGACTCCGTCGGCGGAAGGTCCAGCTCCAGCTGGGGGCTGACCTCGGGCTCCTCGATCATCCCGGGTCTGGAGGCTCGAGGGCGCCGTCCAGCCCTGTGCGTGACTCCCTGCGCCAGCAAGGGCTCGCCCACGATCGCCGCCAGCCGCTCGGCGACGGGCCACCAGTCCATGGTATCGGTCACGTCGGAGGCGCGGACCATGACCAGCCGGTCTGGCCGCAGGAACTCCGGGAGGATGCGGTCCAGGATCGCCTCGATCTCGTCGCGGAACGCGTCGCTGGTGCTGCGAACGCCGTCGGGGTGCAGGGCGATGTCGGGGAGCAGGCGCACCACCAGGTCGTAGGTGGCTGACCAGGCGCGCACGAACGGCTCCACGGAGAACCGGTCGACCATGCCGCAGGCCCGCAGGTAGTAGGCGAAGTTGTCGACCACGCCGCGGTCGGTCACGAGCGCCTCGGCCTTTGGCGCCAGCTCGAGCTCCTGGCGGACCTGCGAGACCAGGACCCAGAGCTGCGCCTCGCCGGTGGCGGTCTCGTTGATCCCAAGTGGGTTGTCCCGCACCACCTCGCGCCCGTACTCCACGGAACGCCCCGCCCGTTGCAGCGTGCCCACGAACGCATGCGCGGCCGTGGTCTTGCGGATGCCGTGCGAACCGACGAAGGCGATCTTGGCATGCCGGGCCCAGGCGGTCACGGCCGGCTGCAGTCCCCGCAGCGGCCGAAGATCGCCAGGTGGCTGAGATCGACGTCGAACCCGTGCCGCCGGTGGAGGAGGGGCAGGAAGTCTCCCAGCTCGTCGCTGCCGATCTCCCACGTGGCGCCGCACCCACGGCAGATCAGGTGCGCGTGCGGCGCCTCCGCCGCGGGCTGGTACTGCTCGCGCCCCTCAGCGTCGTGGATGTGCGTGATGAGCCCCAGTCCCTCGAGCACGTCGAGGGTGCGGTACACGGTCGACGGCACGAACCCGGGGTCCTTCTCCAGGCACCGCTCGACGAGCTGTGCGGCGGTCACGTGCCCCTCGAACTCGGCGAGGGCGCCGACGACGGCCCGGCGTTGGGGCGTCAGTCGCAGGTGACGTCGCCGCAACAGGGCCGCGACGTCAGCCCAGGCGAGGGGGGAACTCTGCTCGGCCATGATCTCCGAGGATAGCAGCGTGGTCGCCCCCGGAGGCCCGGCCCGCGGCTTCACCGGCGCGTCGAGTCGTCCGCATCCAGCCGGACCGCGTGCCCCTCGATGATCGTGTCGCGCGGGGGACGCCGCCGCCAGCGCTCCCAGCGCGCGGGGATCCCGCTGAAGGGCAGCAGGTACAGCAGGAGCAGGATGGGCAGCAGGTAACGGCCGAGCGCCTCGAACTCGATGGCGGCGAGGCCGAGCGCCAGGAGCGTAACCAGGTAGCCGACTCGCCACTCGAGTCCCGTCCCGGCGCTCCACAGGCGGCGCGTCGGCAGCAGCGCCAGCACGAACAGCACGAACAGGAGCGCGAGCGTCAGGTAGCCCATCGGCGCCATGGTACGCGCGGCCCGATTCGCGGCCGCCGCAATCCGGGAGCGCCCCCCGGCCGATGGTATCCTCGGGGAGCCGTTCGGCCGCCCGGATGTGCGCCCCGTTGCGCCGTGGCCCGGACCGGGCCTCGACCCGAGGCCGATCATCGTCAGCGAGCATGCCACGGTGATCTTCGGCGGGCTCCCCGGCTCGACGTGCGTGACACCGGTGGCGGATGCGGCACCGGTGCCGGGCTTCGTCCGACCGGGCAGGGGAGGGTTCGACGTGCACGACCTACGCCTCGACGACGCGATCGACCGCGAGCAGCCGCACGTCCTGATCGTGGGCGGCTTCTCGACCTCGCCGCCGCTCTACGCGAGCATGGCCCGGCGTCTTCGCGCGAGGGGGGTCGCAAGCGTGTCGGTCGCGCCCGTGTGGCTTCCCGACTGGATGCTGGCGGGGAGGCTGGGGCTCGGGCCGCTCGGGCGTCGCGTGGCGAGGACGATCGCGCGCGAGTGGAGAACGGGGGGTCGGCGGCCCCTCCTGGTGATCGGGCACTCCGCAGGCGGCGTGCTGGCGCGGCTGGCCATGTCCCCAGTGCCGTTCCAGGGGTACGGGACGGGTGTGGGGGAGGCGGTCGGGGCGCTGATCACGCTCGGGACGCCGCACATCGTTGCCGCGCCCGAGGCGCCCGGGGCGAGCCCGGCCGTGCCGGGTACCGAGCCGCGCGGCGCGTCCCGCCGGCCCTGGCACGGCGGCGCCGGCGGGGATGCCGCCCGGTTCCTAGAGCGCACCATGCCCGGCGCGGCGCTGGCGCCGCGGACCGGGTACGTCACCGTCTCCTCGCGCCGCGTGGCGGGCGCCCCTTCCGGTGGGATGGGCGGCAGGTGGCGGGACCGGCTCGCCGGCGAGCTCTACGCCGGGATCCTTGGAGAGGCCGGCCGCACGGCAGTCGGCGACGGCGTGATCCCCGTGGCCGCCGCCCACCTGGCCGGGGCGCAGCAGATCACCCTGGAGGACGTGGCCCACGGCCAGTTCATGGGCGCCTCGTGGTACGGCAGCGACGACGCGATCGACCGCTGGTGGCCCGCGGCGCTCGAGGCGTGGCGCGCGGCGCTGCGGTCCCGCGCGGCTCGCGGCTGAGCGCGGCTCACGGCCGGCCCGGCCGAGCACGGCCCGCGACCGGCAGAGCCCGCCGCGTCACGTCAGCGAGTGCCTGCCTCGGCGGCCCTGGGCTCCCCTTCCTCGCGTCGGTAGGGGACGTCGAGCACCACGATCTCGGGCCGCCCCACCAGCGCGGAGCGGATGCGCCGCGAGTTCTGGTTGAACAGCATGCGGTCCCACCAGTGTCGCGGTTCGAGCTCCGGGATCAGCACCATCAGCACCGCGTCGGGATCCTCCGCCTGGGCGACCTCGAGGTAGCGCAGGAACGGCCGCACCAGCGAGCGGTAGGGCGATTCGATCAGCACCACGGGCACGCCCGGCATCTGGCGCTCGACACGCTCCCGGAACGCCTCGCCGCGCTCCGGGTCCTCGGCCACGTGCACGATCGACACGTCGGTCGACGTCGTCCGCGCGACCTTGACGGCCTGGACGACGGCACGGGTGAAGGCCGGCGCCACCACGATCACGCGTTGCCGGCGGTGTGGCGGCCGGATGGTGACGGTGGGTCGGACGTCGAGCTCGTGGGCCTCGACCTGGTACTCGCGGTGCACGAACAGCATCAGCAGCACCAGGATCGGCACGATCACGATCACGATCCACGCCCCCAGCGCGAACTTCGCGATCGCGAAGATCACCACCACGATCGCGGTGGTCGTGGCACCCAGCCCGTTGAAGAACGCGCTGGTGCGCCAGCCCGCCCCGCGCTCCTTGAACCAGTGGCGCACCATGCCGGCCTGCGAGAGGGTGAACGCCGTGAACACGCCGATCGCGTAGAGCGGGATCAGCGCCTCCACGTGACCCTCGAAGGCGATCACCAGCACGATCGAGATGAGCGCCAGGGCCACGATCCCCGCGTTGAAGGCCAGGCGCTCGCCCCGGAACGCGAAATGGCGGGGCATGTAGCCGTCGCGCGCCAGGATCGAGGAAAGGCGCGGGAAGTCGGCAAAGCTGGTGTTGGCGGCCAGGACCAGGATGCCCATCGTCGAGAGCTGGAGCAGGTACCAGAGCGGGCCCGGGCCGAAGATCGACCGCCCGATCTGGGAGAGCACGGATTCCTGGTCGGCGGCCGGCAGCGCGCCGCTGACGTGGGCGAGGAACGAGATGCCGAGATACATCGTGGCCAGCAGGGTGGCCATGATCAGCATGGTGGTGCGGGCGTTCTGCCACTCGGGAGGCTTGAAGGCCGGCACGCCGTTGGCCACGGCCTCGGTCCCCGTCATGGCCGAGCAGCCGTCCGCGAAGGCGCGCATGAGGAGGAGCAGCCCGAACGTCTCGGCCGGGACGTGCGCCGGCACGACGTCGGTGACGTGCGGCGGCTGTCCCAGCACGACCCGGATCAGGCCCAGCCCGATCAGCAGGAGCGTGGTGCCGAGGAAGATGTAGGTGGGGCTGGCGAAGATCGTGCCGCTCTCCCGGATGCCGCGCAGGTTGATGGACATCACCGCGAGGATGAAGAACACGATCAGGGGCACCGCGAGCGGGAGCAGCGGCGGGAACAGCGAGTAGAGCGCCTGCACGCCCGACGAGACGCTGACGGCGACCGTGAGGACGTAGTCGGTCAGCAGAGCGGCCGCGGCGACCAGGCCGGGCAACACGCCCAGGTTGGCGTGCGCCACGATGTAGCTGCCGCCGCCGTTGGGATACGCCCGGATCGTCTGCCGGTAGGACAGCGTGACGAGGGCGAGGACGCCGACGATGGCGACCGAGATCGGCAGGAGCCAGGCGAAGGCGATGGTCCCGACGCCCAGCAGCGTGTACAGGCTCGCCTCGGTGGCGTAGGCGACCGACGACATGACGTCCGAGGAGAAGACCGGCAGCGCCTTCCACTTGGGCAGGCGCTCCTCGAGTTCCTGCTCCGTGGAGAGGGGCCGCCCGAACAGCGCACGCTTTGCGAGCGCCCATGCCCGCCCGGACGGGGTGGTCGGCTCGTCGGCCGCCAGCTTGGCGGTGAAGACGCCGGGCGCGACGTAGCGGAAGTAGCGGGTGTGCGGGCGGTCGACGCGCACACGGACATCGCCGGGCTTGCGCCCGCGCCGGTACTCGGGGGTTGTCATGTACGGGCGCTATTCTCCGATGACGCGCGCCGCAACGGCAAGGACCGCGTGCAGCAGGCCGCGACTCCGTCTCGCGCCCGCCCGTGGGTGCAGGTCGGCCGGGGCGCCCGCCCCCGTGACCAGGATCGTGTCGGGGGCCGTCCGGCGGATCCGTACCCGCGCCACGTCCACCGACGGCGCACCGGCTTCCAGCAGCGCGCCGGCGTCATGCAGCCCGCAGACCATCACCCATCGGCTGGCGCCTCGGGCCACCAGCGCCACGGCGGCTGCGAGCTCACCTGCGTCGCGTGCCCGCACCGTCCCGAGGGCGTCACGGTACCCGGCTGCCCCTTCCATGCACCAAGCATGGCGCGAGCCGCCAAGAGGCGGACGGGGCCCCGGCGGAGCTCGCGGCTCAGGAAGTGCTCAAGAAACGGGCGGGTGCTCAGGACGGTTCCAGTCGATATCCCACCCCCGGTTCCGACAGGATCACCGCCCCCGCGACCCCGCCCGGGTCCGCGGCATCCAGCTTGCGCCGCAGCTGGCTCACGTAGACGTGCAGGTAGTGCCCCTCGTCGGTGTAGCCCCGACCCCACACGGCCTCCAGCAGCCGGTGATGGGTCACCACCCGGCCATGCGACGCCGCAAGGACGCGCAGCAGCTCGAACTCGCGTGGGGTCAGGTGGACCGGGGCCTCGCCGACCTGGACCTCGTGGCGGGACGTGTCGATCCGGATGCGGCCGACGACCAGCGCGCCGTCCAGCTCACGCTCGGGGCCCGCGGACCGGCGCAGCAGCGCGCGCAGCCGCGCATGCAGCTCGGACATCCCGAACGGTTTCGTCACGTAGTCGTCGGCGCCAAGGTCGAGGGCTGCCACCTTCTGCTCCTCGCGGCCACGCGCCGAGAGGACCAGGATCGGTGTGGTGGACTCGCGCCGGATGTACCGGACGATCTCGAGGCCGTCCACGTCCGGCAGGCCCAGGTCGAGCAGCACCAGATCCGGCCGCCGCGCCTCCCATCGTGCCATCGCGGCCGCCCCGTCCGCCGCGAGGTCGACGTGGTACCCGTGCGCCTCCAGGTTCCTCGCCACCAGGCGCCGCGTCTCCTCGTCGTCCTCCACGAACACGACGCGCAGCCCCGAGCCCTCGTGCCCGGCGTCGCTCACGGGGAGTGCTCCTCCGCCGGCGGTACGGGAGCCGTCCGCGCGTCCGCCGGCAGGT
>JAKAMV010000898.1 GCA_021812735.1 Chloroflexota bacterium
GCGGAAGATCGGCCATCGCGCCGGGGAGTGGATCTTCCAGCGTCATCACTCGATGCTCCTCCGCGAGCGCATGGGCCCCGACCTCGAGTACCACCCGTAAGGAGCGCACGATGGACCTGAGCCGCAACCAGGCGCTCGGCGAGATCGCCGCCGACGCCGCCCTCGAGCGTCGCGACTTCCTCGCCAAGGCCGCCGATCAGCTCCGCAGGTTCCTCGAGGCCAACGCGAGGCGAATCGAGGATGTGGGCGGGCTGGTCCTGATCGACGATGACCCCGACTATCTGGCGGTCGCGCCCGACGGGACCTTCCGCTCGCACACGCGCTACCAGGACGACCGCGGTGAGTGGGTCTCCGAGACCGAAGTGATCGAGTCGCCTGCCGAGTTGGTCGAGCTGTACAACCCGGCCGAGGTCTTCGCCGCGTTCGCGGAGGCGGCCCGCGCCGCCGCGGGCATGGCCGAAGAGCCCACCGGCGCCGAGGATCTGCTGGAAGCGGCGGGGATCGCGCCCGCGGAGACGGTGGCCGAGGAAGGCTTCGCGGTCGCCACCGACGAGGGCGCCTATGCCGCCGCGGCCGACGCGTGGGCGGCCACCAACGTCGAGGAGGCGCCGCCCGCCGACGCGGACGAGGCCGCCGCCCGCCTATACGACCTGGCGCTGACCTTCCAGGAGCGGAGCCAGGACGCCGAGGCCCACCTGATCGAGCAATTCGAGGCCGCCGCGCGGCCGCTTGCGGGGCGGATCGGTGATCTGATCATCATCGACGACGAAGACGAGCGGCTCACGCTGACCGACGAGGGGCGGCTGGTCGCCGAGGTCGTGCCGGAAGACGAGGCGGACCGCTGGCGGCGCCTGGAGTCGGCCGCCGAGCTGGTCGAGTACTACGACCCGACCGACGTGTTCGGCGACGTCGCCGACGCCCTGGCCGACGCGTTCCCTGCGGCGGTCGCCCCCGCCGAAGGTGAAGAGACCAAGGGAGACGGGGACGACGAGGAGGCGGACACCGAAGGCGACGCGGATGCGGGGGACGGGGGCGACGCCGACCATGGCGGCGCGCTGTCTCCCCGGAGCTGAGGCCGGGGCGCGGCGACCGATGCGCCTGCTCGACGCCGAACTCGTCGAGACGCGGGAGATCCTCCCCCGCCAGTGGTTGCAGCGATACCGGGCTCCCTGGCTGGCCGCGGGAGCCCGCGCCGGACAGTTCGTCCACGTGCGCACGCCCGACTACTCCGGTCTGGTGCTGCGGCGCCCCTTCAGTATCAACACGGTCGACCGAGTCGCCAGCGAGATCACACTCCACTTTCGGACCGCTGGGAAGGGCACCGAGCTGCTGGCGCATGCCCGCCCCGGGGACACCGTCCCCATGCTCGGGCCACTGGGACGGCCATTCGAGGTGGATCCCCGAACGCACCACGTGCTGCTGATCGCCGGCGGACTGGGGATCGCCGGCCTCCGCGCCCTGATCGACGAATCGCTCGCGGCGGGACGCCAGGTGACACTCCTCTTCGGCGCCGCGTCGGCCGGCGACGTCTACCCGTCCTCGCTCCTCCCGGACGAGGTGGAGTACGTGGTCGCCACCGAGGACGGCTCGCTGGGCCAGGCCGGGCTCGTCACCGACCTCGTGCCGGCGTACGAGGCGTGGGCGGACCAGGCGTTCGCCTGCGGTCCCCGCCCGATGCTGGCGGCGCTCGCCGCGCTCGCGCGCGGACGTCAGGCGCGCATGGGCGTCGCCCGACTCGGACGCAAGCGCGGTGGCGGCAAGCCGGTCCCGCTCGGTTCGCCCCAGGCGCGTCGCCGATCGTGGCTCCAGGTTTCGCTGGAGCAGCACATGGGCTGCGCGGTGGGCGCGTGCCTAGGCTGCGTGGTCTGGGGTATCGAGGGACCAGTGCGCGTTTGCCGCGAAGGGCCGGTCTTCGCCGCGGAGGAGATCGCGTGGGAGGAATCGGTGTGAAACGCAAGCGCTCCGTGGTCACCAGCAGTCCGCGCGTTCGCGACCCGTATCTCGGTCCACCGCGTCTGGGGCTGAGGCGACCCCGAACCCGCCCCCAAGCGGCGGCGAGCGGCAGCCCGGCAGCCAGCTCCGGTTGGCCCGGCGCAGTCTCAGGGGAGAACGGCCTCCCGGCGGCGTCCGAGGCGGACGCACGGACCGGCGGGCGCGCCGTGCCAGCTGCGCGGCCGGAGATCGTCGACCTCTCCGTCGACCTCGCGCCGCGGCGGCCCGGCCGGCTCGTGCTGCAGAACCCCGTCCTGGTTGCCTCCGGCACCTTCGGCTACGGCATCGAGTACGGCGAGGTGGTGGACGTCGAGCGGCTCGGGGCGATCTGCTGCAAGGGGACCACGCTCAAGCCCCGCCTCGGCAACCCCCCGCCGCGCGTGACCGAGACGCCGGCCGGGATGCTGAACTCGATCGGGCTGCAGAACCCCGGCGTCGACGCGGTGATCGAGCGCTATGCGCCGCTCTGGGCGGGCTGGCAGGTGCCGGTCATCGTCAACGTCGCAGGCGAGTCGATCGACGACTACGTCGGCGTCGTGCGCAAGCTCGACGGCGTCCCCGGCGTCGCCGGCATCGAGCTGAACATCAGCTGCCCGAACGTGGGCCGGGGCGGGCTCCAGTTCGCCGTC
>JAKAMV010000226.1 GCA_021812735.1 Chloroflexota bacterium
GCGCGCAGCGGAAGGCGGCCGCGCAGCGGAAGGCGGCCGCGCAGCGGAAGGCGGCCGCGCAGCGGAAGGCGGCCGCGCAGCGGAAGGCGGCCGCGACCCCGGGCCGTGCTGCGCGACGGGTGCCCCGGGCCGCGCGCCGACCCGCCATCCTGCGCCCATGCCGACGCCTGCTGCCGCGACCGCCTTCCCGAACCTGTTCTCGCCGATCACGATCGGCGGGGTGACCGTGCGCAACCGGATCGTCTCGTCAGGGCACGACACGGTGATGGCGGTGGGCGGGCTGGTCACCGACCAGCTGATCGCCTACCAGGAGGCTCGGGCGCGGGGCGGGGCGGGGCTGATCGTCATCCAGGTGGCCGGCGTGCACCCCACCGCGCGCTACACCTCGCACGAGCTCACCGCGGACACCGACGCCACGATCCCCGGCTACACGGTCCTCGCCGACGCGATCCACCGCCACGGGGCGACGGTGTTCGGCCAGCTGTTCCACGGCGGCCGCGAGATCATGGACACCGAGGACGGCACGCTCGCGGTGGCCTGGGCGCCGTCGGCCGTCCCGACCGAGCGGTTCCACGTCATCCCGCGGGCGATGACCGAGACGCTGATCCGCGAGATCCTCGACGGGTTCGGGGCGTCCGCGCGGCGGCTCCAGGCGGCGGGACTCGACGGCGTGGAGGTGGTGGCCTCGCACGGCTACCTGCCGAGCCAGTTCCTCAACCCGCGGACGAACCTGCGGGCCGACGGCTGGGGCGGCGACGAGGCGCGACGCCTCCGCTTCCTGCGCGAGGCGCTGGCTGCCTGCCGCGCGACGACCCGCCCGGGCTTCGTCGTAGGCCTCCGGATCTCCATCGGCGAGGAGAGCCCCGACGGCCTGACCGAGGAGGAGGCGCTGGCCGCGCTTCGCACCCTCGATGGCGAGGGCGCGTTCGACTACGTGTCGATCGTCCGCGGGACCTCGGCCACGCTGGCGGGCTCGGACCACATCGTCCCGCCCTCGCCCATCGCCGCGGGGTATACGGCGCCGTACGCCGCGAAGGTCAGGGCCGCGGTGCGCGTGCCGGTGCTGGTGGCGGGGCGCATCACTCAGCCGCAGGACGCGGAGCTGATCCTTGCCGCGGGCTCGGCCGACATGTGCGTCATGACCCGGGCGCTGATCTGCGACCCGGAGCTGCCCGCCAAGGCGGCCGAGGGCCGGCCGGACGACATCCGCGCCTGCATCGGCTGCGACCAGGCGTGCATCGGCCACTTTCACGCCAACTACCCCATCTCGTGCGTGCAGTTCCCCGAGACCGGCCGCGAGCGCGAGTTCCCGCGCCACGGCGAGCCGGGCCGCGCGAAGCACCCGCCGACCGACACGCCGCGCGACGTGCTGGTGATCGGCGGCGGGCCGGCGGGCCTGAAGGCGGCCGCGGTGGCGGCCGAGCGCGGGCATCGCGTGACGCTGGTGGAGGCGGAGCGGCGCGTGGGCGGCCAGGTGCGCCTGGCGCAGCTCCTGCCGGGCCGTCACGAGATCGGCGGGGCGATCACCAACCTCGAGGCCGAGGCCCGCCGGGCGGGTGTCGCCATCGTGACCGGCGTGCGGGCGGACGCGGCCCACGTGCGGGCGAGCGGGGCGCAGGCGGTGATCGTGGCGACGGGGGCGACGCCGTACCTCCCGCCGATGGAGGTCGTCGGCGCGCCGCGGATCGTCCAGGCATGGGACGCCATCCGCGACGCGTCGGCCGTGCCGCAGGGCAGGGTCGTCGTCGCCGACTTCCGCTCGGACTGGCTCGGCCTCGGTGTGGCGACGCTGCTCGCCGGGCGCGGCTGCCGGGTCACCCTCGCGGTGACGGGCAACATGGCCGGGCAGCGCTGCCAGCAGTACGTCCGCGACCAGATGACCGCGGCGGCGCGGCGGGCACGCGTGACGATCCTGCCGACGACCCGCCTGTTCGGCGTGGACGAGTCGGCCGTGTACCTCCAGGACGTGCTGACCGAGGAGGCGGTGGTCATCGAGGGCACGGCGGCGCTGGTGCTGGCGCAGGGCCACGTGCCCGCCGACGGCCTGCTGCTGGAGCTGACGGCCGACGCCGCCCGGGACGGCGCGTACGTCGTCCTCGCGGCCGGCGACGTGCAGAGCCCGCGGACGATGGAGGAGGCGGTGCTCGAGGGGCTTCGCGCCGGGGTGGCGGTCTAGCCGGCGCCTCCGGACGGGCCAGAGCCCGCAAGGCGCCGCGCGGCTGCTAGGCTCATCGCAGCCCGGCGGACGCAGCCACGCGAGCCGGGTCAGGGCCCGGGCGCGTCGGAACCGCGTCCGGGCCCGCTTGTTGCCGCAGCGTCGGCGGGCTGGCCGGCGGGCCTCCCCTACCCGCGCAGCGCGTGCAGGGCCACCGGCAGCAGCTCGAGCAGGTTGCCCGTCGCCTCGTAGCGGATCAGGTGCGGCACGAGCCGGTGCGCCGTGCGATGGCCGATGAACCAGATCGGCATGGGCCAGGCGCGGAACGGCGACCGCACGACCGTCTTCTCCGCGCGGTCGAACATCAGCGGGTTGTGGACGAAGCCCGTCCCGGAGCCGATGTCGGTCCGGGCGTGCCCCGGGTGCGCACCCCACGGCGTGATCCCCAGCCCGTAGCCGATCGCCGACCAGTGGTTGAGCGACACCGTGCCGTAGCGCAGGCCCGCGATCGCGCGGTCGAACGCCGGCCGGACGGCCGGGTCTCGCTCGGTGGCCGGGTGCACGATGACCGTCGCGTTGAGCGTGCCCCACAGCTGCTCGTTGGCGAAGGCCGTGGCGCGGTCCAGGAAGTCCGCGGTGTCGGTCGCGTCGATCGCGGTCTCCGCCGTGACCGGGCAGAACGCCTCGAACCGGTAGGCGGGGTCGCCCACGTCGAGGGGCGAGAGGTCCGGGATCAGCATCCACGGCAGCGCGCCATCGCCGGGCGCGCCGAACAGCTCCGCCCCGGGGTAGTGCGCGCGGAACGCGTCGAAGCGCTCGGTAGCGCCCGGGTAGTACGCGAGGCGCGGCGGGTGGCCCGCGAGCCGCGCCCGGATCCGGTCCATGAGCGCCGCCCGCTGGGGCCAGCGGCGGGCGGTAACGATCACGCGGCTCGTCGTGCAGTTGAAGCCGGCGTTGTTGACCAGCATGGTCGCGATGTTGTCGGCGTGGTAGTCAAGGTCGGCCTCGCTCCAGGCCCCGGGCACCACGATGATCGGCGTCAGGTTGCCCAGCTCGGCGGTGAACGGCTTGTGCAGGATGGGCGCGTCGCGGCGCTTGCGCTCCTCCCCCTCGGGGCCCTCCCCGAACACGATCGCCTCGTACGTCCGGTCCGAGCCGGTGACGTGGAGCGTGTCCACGAGCGGATGGCGGGCGAGGTGCCCGCCCTCGGCCGCGTCGCCGTAGACCACCCGGAGCACCCCCGCCCGGACCAGCGGCGCCAGCGCGGCCTCGTGCACCGGGCCCAGGTGCGCCATGACGGGGTGCATCTTGAGCACCACCACCTGCGACTCGACGAACAGCTTGTGGATCACGTCGAGCGGGCCGATGGACGAGGCGTTGCCCGCCCCCAGGACCAGGCAGACCCGAGGCGGCGGCGGCGTCCGGTACGCGGCGGCCATCGTGTCGGGCAGCGACGCGAGCGTGACGCCCCGGTCCATCCACACGTCCGCGGTGGTGCCCAGGTACGTCAGGCGGTCGATCAGCCCCGCGGGCATGACCCGCGCCGCGACGCGCCCGTCGGCCAGGCGGCGGGCGCCGCCGGGGATCCGCGGCCGGCCGCGGCGGTCGAGGTCCCGCAGCGCGTCCCGAAGCAGCCGTGCCCCGCGCACGAAGATGTACGGCCCCACGGTGGACTCCTCGGACGACTCCGGCGCCCGGGGGTCCAGCCCCTCGTGCTCGCAGGCGAGCTCCGTCCACTCCCCGGCAATCGCGAGCGTCGCCCGCAGCACCTCGTCGAGCAGGCGGGCGCGCTCGGCCGGCGGGGTGCCGAGCCAGGCGGCGGCATTGGCGCGCACGTCGGCCACCGCGGCGTCGAGCCCGGCCGGCGGGGTGGTGGGCGGGCCGGGGACGCGCGGGTTGAACGTGTACGGCCCGGGCGCGACGGCAAAGGTGCGCGGGGCAGCGGCGAGCAGGCCGGCGGACGCGAGCGGGGCGGCGGGCTTGGCAGAGGTTGGGCGGGACGGGTCCACGGCCGCCCATCCTAGCGCGCGGTCGCCAGCGGGCCGTGTCATCCGCGCGAATGGCCGCGTGGCGAGACCGCGTCCATCGGCCGCTCGCCGCCCACCTCGAGCCCAGGCCCTCGACCGCCACCCTCGAGCACCTCGCGGCGCAGGGCCCTGCCTCGTCGCGCCCGGGCGTCGGCCGCGGCGTCGGCGGGCGTCAGGGCAGGCGATAGACGCAGACGTGCGTGGTGCCCCACGGCGAGCACAGCACCGCCTGCCTTGCCGCCCAGGCCACGGCGTGCGCGCTCGCCCACACGGGGGCCTCGCCGTCCTCGCCCACGAACCAGCGCACGCCCCGCGTCGCGTACAGGTCGCCCGGAGAGATGTCAGCCGCCGGTCGGCTCACGATCGTGATCGCCCCGGTCCGCATCAGGAACGCCGGCGCGTACGTGCCCTGCGAGACGCTCCCGGCCGGCACCGCCCCAAGCAGCTGCGCCTGGATCGCCGGCAGCCGGTAGGTGGCATTCGCGGCCCAGCCCGCCAGGGATGCGGCGCCGGGCACCACCAGGGCGGCCGCCAGAGCAGCGCCGGCCACGACGCGCCACCGCGCCGACCGCCAGGCGGGCCAGTCGGCCGCCACCCGGGCTCCCACCCCGACGAGGATGGCGAGCGCCGGCAGCATCGGCAGCTCGTAGCGGTTCGGGCGGTACGGGGCCACGGCCAGCAGCCCCAGCCCGGCGACGAGCCAGCCCGTCGCGAGCACGAGCAGCAGCCGCACCTCCGGCGCCAGGCGTCGCCAGCCGACAGCCGCCAGCGCCCAGCCCGCCGTCCCGGCCGCGACGAGCGGGGCCGACTGGGCGAGGAACCTGTCGTTCGAGGTGGGGAAGGCCAGGACGCGGTGGAGCATCGTCCTGATCGGGGCGAGGATCGGCTCGGGAGCCCAGATGCGCAGGACGTCGGCGATCGCCTGCCGGTTGGGCAGCCAGATCGCGACCACCCAGCCGAGGCCGAGCGCCGCGATCGAGAGGACGGCCCCGCCGGCCCAGCGCCGGACGGCGGGCCGCCGCGCGCCAACCACCGCCACCGCCACCAGCATCCCGCCCGCCGCCGCAATCGCCGACGGCTTGGTGCCCACTGCGAGGGCGAGCAGGACGCCCGCGAGAATCCCCCACCGCCCTGCCCGCGCCGTCCCGGCGCGCAGGACGGTGAGGGCGCCGAGGGTCAGCCACATCGCCACGCTCGGCTCCAGGAAGGCGAGCCGCCCGTAGAACAGCACCAGCGTCGCGCCGGAGAACGCCAGCGACGCCAGCGCCGCCGGCCCGGCACCGAGGTGGCGCCGCAGGCCGAGGCCGAGCGCCGCCGCCGTCACCCCGGTCGCCGCGATCGAGACCAGGCGCGCCTGGACGATGCCCACCCCCAGCACCCAGAACGCCGCCGCCGTGATCGCGCTGAACGGCAGGTTGACCAGGTGGAGGGTCCAGTCGTCCGTCGCCCACCTGCCCAGCAGGACGAGATTCCGGGCGTTCATGACGTCCCACGACTCGTCGGTGAACGGGCCGTTGCTGGCGGTCACGCCAACGCTCGGATCGGCCGCGATCAGCGCCAGGAGCAGCACCATGAGGATCGCGGGCACCGCGACCAGCAGGAGCGCCCCCGGCGACGGGCGCGTCGGCCGGAGGCGGCGGCTGGCCGCTGAGGGTGCGGACGGGGCGTTGGCGTCGGCCACGGGCTGGTCTCCTCTCGCTGGGGCGCGGCTCGGATGGTACGCAGAGCCCGCGGATCGCGGCGGCACCCTTGGGCGCCTGCTGGACCCGGCACCAGCGGGGCCGGCGAGGCGTCGCGAGCCGACAACCGCGCGGCGCTGGGCTACGATCGGCTGATGGCAACCATTCTGGTCACTGGCGGCGGGCGCGGGCTGGGCCGCGCGACGGCCGAGAAGCTCGCCGGCGCCGGGCATCACGTGGTCCTGCACGCCCGTCGGGCCGAGGCGGCCGAGGCCGCGACGGCGGCGATCCGGGCCGCGCACCCGGACGCCCGCGTCACGCCCCACGCTGCCGACCTTTCGTCGATGGCTTCCGTCCGCTCGCTGGCCGCCGAGGTCCTGGCCGCCCACGAGCGGCTCGACGCGGTCCTGCACATCGCCGGGGTGATGCAGCAGAGTGCGGCGCGCCGGCTGACGGCGGACGGCTACGAGGAGACGCTCGCCGTCAACGCCCTCGCCCCGTTCCTGCTGACGGGCCTCCTGATGCCCGCGCTCGAGCGCGCCCCGGCCGGCCGCATCGTCAACGTGAGCTCGCGACGCCACCTGCCCGGCTCGCACGGGGCGGCGGTGGACCTCGACCTCGACGACCCGATGCTCGAGCACGGCTACCAACCCGACCGCGCCTACAAGAACTCCAAGCTGGCCCTCCTGTGGGTCACCTACGAGCAGGCGCGCCGCACCAGCGGTCGGACGGTGACGGCCAACGCGGTGTGCCCGGGCTTCGTCCCGCTGACCGCCTCCGACTCCGCGCACGGCCTCACGCGCCTGCTCATGCGCACGGTCCTGGTCCGGATGCCGTTCGCGGTGTCCGTCGGCGCGGCCACAGACTCGTTCGCGTTCATGGCCACCGACCGCTCGCTCGACGGCGTGTCGGGCCGCTTCTACGGCGAGCAGCAGCCAATCGAGTCCAGCCCGGACGCGCACGACGCCGCGCGGGCGGCGCGCTTCTGGTCGCTGGCGGAGGAGCTGACCGGCTTTCGCTGGCCCGCCTGAGGTCCCCGGACGGCCGCCGTGGCCGCTCGCGTCAGGCGAGCGGGCCGCCGCGTCAGGCGAGCGGGCCGCCTGAGGGCGGCACGGTCGGCACGGTCGGCACCGGCGGCAGGAGGACCGTGACCCGGGCGCCGCTGGGGGCCAGGTTCTCGGCCCGCGCGCTGCCCCCGTGCGCCTCGGCGAGCGCCCGGACGATGGCGAGGCCTAGTCCGGAGCCCCCGCCCGCGCGCGCCGGGTCGGCGCGGTAGAAGCGGTCGAAGACGCGGTCGGTCGCGCCAGGGGGAAACCCGGGGCCGTCGTCGCTCACCCGCAGCGCCACCCAGGCCGGCACGGCCGCCGCGCTGCCGCCGGGGGCGGACGGGACCGGCAGCAAGCGCGCCTCGACCAGGACGTGCCCGCCGGGACGAACGAAGCCCAGCGCATTGGACACGAGGTTGCCGAGGATGCGCTCGACGGCCGCCCGGTCGGCCACCAGGGCCAGGCCCGCGTCGGCGGCCGCGGTGAGCTCTGCCCCGGCTGCCGTCGCCTGCCGGCCAAACCGCGCGGCCGCGTCGGCAACCGCCGCGGCGGGGTCGATCGCCTCCGGCCGCAGGCCCGCGCGGCCGGCCCGCAGCTCGTCGATCGAGCGCAGGTTGTCCACGAGCCGCTCCATGCGGGCCGCCTCCTGCGCGATCGCGTCGCCGGCCCGTGCCACTCCCGTCCCGGACGCGGTCCCGTCGCGGAGCGCCTCGGCGAAGCCGCTCACCACCGTGAGCGGCGTGCGCAGGTCGTGGCGGACGCTCGCGAGCACCTCGCGCTCCTCGGCCCTGACCCGCTCGAGCTCGGCGGTGGTGGCGTTGAAGCGGTCGGCCAGCTCCCGCACCTCGCGCGGGCCCTCGGGCGGCACCGGCGCGACCGGGGCTCCAGGCAGCGCGGCGGTGGCCGCGGTCAGGCGACTGAGCGGCCGCGTGATCGAGCGCGAGAGCGCCCAGGCAATCGGGATGCCGACCGCCGCCGTGATCAGCAGGACGATGGGCATGACCCGCAGGAGGTCATTGAGCGCCTGCGTGCCCGACGCGTCGGGCAGCGTCAGCAGGATGGCCACGGGTCCGGCCAGCGCCCCCTGGGACCTGACCAGGGTGACCGACGTGAGGACGTGCCGACCGCCACCGGCCGGCAGCTCGCCCCCGCGCGACTCGCCCGGGGTCAGGGCCGGGTCAACGGTGACAGCGGACACATCCACCGCGAGTGGCGAGGGTCGGATCGGCACCACCCGCCCGCCCACGATCTCGTAGACGCCGATCTCGGCCCGCAGCCCCGGGGCGGTGGCGGCCAGCTCGTGCTGCAGGTCGGCAACTGCCCCGGGCTGTCGGACGCGGGCGGCCACGGGCTGGGCGATGTCGCCCAGCGTCGCGAGGGCGGCGTCGCGGTGCAAACCGCGGAGGCTCACGAACAGCCCGCCGCCGACGGCGAGCACCGCGACGAGGCCGACGGCGACGAACGCGGCCGCGATTCGGGACGCGACCCGGTCAGGCATCGGCCACCAGCCGGTAGCCAACGCCGCGGACCGACTCGATCGACGGCCCGCCCGTCCCGATCTTCTTGCGCAGCTCCGACACGTGGACGTCCACGGTGCGCGTCTCGCCCGGGAAGTCCGTCCCCCAGACGTCCTCCAGCAGCGCCTCGCGGCTCAGCACGATGCCGGGGTCGCGGGCCAGGGCGGCCAGGAGGTCGAACTCGCGGGCGCGCAGCTCCAGCGGTCGCCCGGCCAGCGTTGCCTCGCGCCGTCGCGGGTCCAGCCGCAGCGAGCCCGCCTCGATCGGCCGGCCGGCCCGCAGCGACCCGTCCGAGCGGCGCAGGATCGCCTTCACCCGCGCCACCAGCGACCGCGGGTTGAACGGCTTGGTCACGTAGTCGTCGGCGCCCAGCTCCAGGCCCACGATCGCGTCCACGTCGTCAGCGCGCGCCGTCAGCATCAGGACGGGCGTGTCCGCGACGCGTCGGATGGCGCGGCACACCTCGAACCCGTCCATGCCCGGCAGCATCAGGTCCAGGACCACGAGGTCCGGCGCGGCGGTCCGGTGCAGCTCGACCGCCGTCGGGCCGTCGGCAGCGGCGACGGTCGCGAACCCGGCCCCCTCGAGGTACATCCGAACCAGATCGACGATGTTCGGGTTGTCGTCCACCACCAGGATGGTCTTCATCGCCCGCGAGTCTACGCGCGGCACGCCGGGCGACTCGGGGTCGCCCGGCGCGCCGCGCCAGGGCCAGATCGGCGTCCGGCCTGGGGCTACCGCAGGGCCCGGAGCGTGCCGCCCTCGCGGGCGGCCGCGATCCGGAGGTCGCGCCGGGCGGCCACGACGGCCCGGTTGTCCGCGTTGAGGACCGGCCTGGCGGACCCGCTGTCCCACTGGGCCGGCGTGAGCGCGAGGAGGAGGGCGGCCTGGCCGTTAACCTTCGCCTCGGCCGCCGCGATGAATCGCTGCATCGCCGCCAGCCTCGCCGCGGCGGCCGACTCGTTCTTGCCCGCGCTCTGCCCGGCGGCGATGGCAGCCTGCAGCTGGCCAGCTCGCGCCGTGAGATCCGCCGCGGTCGCGTCCACCTGGTCGTCGGCGCGCACGAGCGCCACCTGCCGCGAGACAAGGGTGTAGACGCGGTTCTGGGTCCTGATCGCCCGGATGTCGGTCCGCAGGTCGCTCACGGTGGTGTCCGCGTCGATCTTGGCCCCGAGCGCCTGGAGGCTGCTCTCGGTCCCGCTGATGATGGCGTTCAGGGCGGCCGCGTGGTCGGCCGTGATCACGGTCGAGCTGGCGACCGCGGCGCTGAGCCGGCCGAGGGTGGTGAGCCGCAGCTGCACCTGGCAGTCGCCCGAGGCGCGCAGCGTGTCAACCGACGTCGACTGCTTGACCGCGATCGCCTGCGCGAGGCACGAGGTGGTGGCGGCGGCCGGCGTCGTCGTGGAGGCCGACGCGGCGGCCGGCACCAGGGTCGCCACCGCGATGGCGAGGACCCCGGCCGTGCCGGCCATGATCCGCCTGGGGGTCTGGTTTCGCGTGGTTGCCATGGTTCGCTCCCTTCGGATCTCGGGCGCCCGCGTCGTCGCATGTCGCCCGAATTCGATCTCGCTGTCAAGTCCCGGCGCCGGGACGTCCGGCGACTGGGGCCATCCTCGTGGAGGGCGCGCCGCGCAACCACGGGCGTGGCCGCGTCGTCCGTAAGCGGCGTGTAAGGCGGCAGGGCCCGGCCGCGTGGCGGTACGCCCCTTGCGCGCCACCGCGCTCGCGCCATCATGGGCGCTGTGAGGCGCGAACGCCCGGCGCGGCTCGCGAAAGAGGTCGGGCGCCATGGCGGGGCCCCGGCGCGGGGACCGGACCCGCTGAGGGGACGGGTGACCGTGCGTGGGCTGAGGTTCCTGGCCGCCGGCACATCCGGCCGCCACGCATCGCGGCTGGCGACGGCGCCGCGCGAGGCCGGCCTCGCGCGGCTCGGCGGGCTGACGGCGTACTGGCTCGGGCTGTCGGTCCTGTGGGGCGCCCTCACGACGGTGATCCTGCCCCGCCTCGTCGAGCAGGCCGTCGGCACCGCGGTCAAGACCAGCGCGCTCGCGCTGGTGGCCGCGGTCCAGGCGCTGGTGGCCATGGTGGTGCAGCCCACCGCCGGCGCCGCGTCAGACCGGTGGTCGAGCCGGTGGGGTCGCCGGCGGCCGCTCATGGTGGTCGGCGTGGCCGCCCAGCTGGTGTTCCTGGCGCTCCTCGCTCGCGCCGGGACGCTGTGGGCGATCATCGGGATCATGGCCCTGAGCGAGCTCGCGTCCAACACGGCGCAGGGCCCGTACCAGGGGCTGCTCCCCGACATCGTCCCCGCCGACCGCCGCGGGCTCGCCTCCGGGCTCCTCGGCGCGTCCCAGCTGGCTGGCCAGGTCGTGGGCGTGGCGGTCGCCGGCCTGCTGGTGGCGCTGGGCCACGATGGCGCGGCGATCGCGTTCGCGGGCGGCGCTGTGGCGCTGGGCCTGCTCACGACCCTCGTCGCGGCCCCGGAGGCGGCGACCGCGGGCGAGGATGCCAGCCTCCGCGCGGCGCTGCGCTCGAGCGTGGCGGGTGCCACGCGCCATCTCGGGCACCGACCCGCGTGGGGCCGGGCGCTGCGCACGATGCTCCTCGACGTGTGGGGGCCGGACGTCCTCGAGCGGCGCGACTACGTCTGGCTGCTGGTGTCGCGCCTCGCGATCCTGATGGCGACCGGCACGCTCCAGCCGTTCATCTACTTCTACCTCGAGGACTCGATGGGGCTCGGCAGCGCCGCGGCGCAGGGCGTCGTGCCGCTGGCCGCGCTGGTCGCGCTGGTGGCGCTGCTGGCCGCCATCCCGGGCGGCGCGGCCACCGCGCGCTGGGGCCGGGTTCGGACCGTCGGTGCGAGCGCGCTGCTCGGGGCGGCGGGCGCGGCAGCGTTCGCCGTGGCACCGGTCTACCTCGCGCTGTTCGTGATCGCGATCCCGTTCGGGATGGCCATGGGCGTGTTCCTCTCGGC
>JAKAMV010000227.1 GCA_021812735.1 Chloroflexota bacterium
GCGCTGGTCCTCGCGCGCTGGGCCCTCGGCGCATCCCTGGTCTCGCTGGTGGCCGTCGCGCTCCGGGTCCTCGCTGTGGTCGGCCATGCCATCAACGGAGGGATCCCATGACCGACGAACTGCTCCCCGGCCTCGGCTGGATCGAGTCCCCGCCCGACGAGCGCGACTGGCCGATCGACGCCCTCTACGCGGCCACCGGCGCCGAGCCGCCCGCCGAGCTGCCCGCGGCGTACCACGTCCCGGCGCCGCTGTACCCCGTGGTCGACCAGGGCAGCAGCCCGATGTGCGTCGCGTACAGCGCCGCGGGCGAGCAGGGCAGGTACGACCTCCGTGACACCGGGCTCGCGCTGTTCGACGAGGCGCTGTTCTTCCGCCAGATCGGCGGCGGCAAGGCCGGCGCGGTCATCCGCGACGCGCTGAACGCGCGCCTGTCCAGGGGCTACCCGCCCACGGGGCACCCCGACCAGGCGGCCTCGCACCGCATCGCCGCGTACTACAGCGTTCCGGTCACGCGGGCCGACCTGTGCGCCGCGATCCTGTCGTTCGGGCCGCTCGTCATCGGCACGCCCTGGGCGAGCGCCTGGTTCCACCCGCGCGCGGACGGCACGCTCCCGCCGTTCGACCGCGGCGTCGGCGGCCACGCGATCCTCGCGGTTGGCTGGGACGCCGTCGGCCTGCGCCTCCGCAACTCGTGGGGCGCCGACTGGGGCCAGGCCGGCGAGGCCACCCTGCCCTGGGGCGAGCTCGGCCGCGTCCGCGAGGCGTGGAAGGCCGTCGACCGGATCGAGCCGAGGCCCCGTGCGTCCTGGAGCATCCGCGTCGCTCACGGCGCGACCGTCGTCCACTACGCCTTGGACGCGCACGGCCGGCTCACCGACACGCGCCGCTACCCGTGGACCGGCCGCGCCTCGAGCGGCCCTTGCGGCCAACCGGCCGTCAAGCGCGGCGCGTCGAGCGGCCAGGCGACTGTCGCCCACGTCACCGCGGGCTTGTTCAGGGGGCGCTGGGTGCGCATCGGCGCCGGCGTGACGGCGGCGAGCACCACTGCCGCATCGGCCGAGGAGGACTGAGCATGACCCTCGACACGGCGACCGAGGTCGCCATCCTCGCCATCGTGCCGGGCGCGGTGAGCGGCGTCCTCACCGCCGTGTTCCCGAGCGACGCCAACCCGTGGATCGTGCCCATCTCGGGCGCCATCGCAGCCATCGCCCCGCTGATCAGGCAGAAGGTGGGCGTGGACGCACCGGCACCGTGATTTGTACCTGCGAGGCAGGGCACGCGCCCGTGCGCGTGCAGTCGGGCGCACGCTGCCCGGCTTGTGCGCGCGCCCGAGAGGCGCGCGGGTACGGGCGGGAGCACGCAGCGGCGCGGCGCGTGCTCGTCCAGATGTGCAGGGAGCGGGGCACGCTGCTCTGCGCGTACGGGTGCGGCACGCTGGTGACCGCCGTGGGCATGATCAGGCCAGTTCCGGCCCCTGTTTCGTCCGCCACCCGGCGGGCGACGCTCGGGGTGTGAAGCACCCGTCCGAGGCCTCGGAGCCCCTTTCTCTCCCCCTTCACTCCCACCACTCGAAGAGTGAGGACAGTGAAGCGGGAGACACCCGCACGCGGGCGCGCGGGGCGGAACCCTGCCGGGCGGTCGGTCCCGCCCCGGACCGACCCGCTCGCGGCGGCACTGGCGTTCACCATCCGGGAGGCGGTGCGGATCGAGGCGGAGCGGCTGGCCTTGAACCCCGCGCCCGGCAGAGCAACTGTGTCGGACGTGAAGAAGAAGCCGGAGGCCACTGCCGCGTGACCGCCCGCGCCCTGCCCCGATCGCTCGAGGACCTCCGCGGCCGCCGCGCGGCGCGCTGGGTCCGGGAGAGCACGGCCGGGCAGGCGGACAACTTCGGGCCCGACGCGCAGGCCGAGCAGCAGGCCCGCGCGATCGATCGCTGGGGCCTCGTCGACACGGGCGCCGCCTGGCAGGTCGCGCACTCCGGCCGGACGATCGCCGCGACCGGCCAGTGGGCGGAGACGCTCGACGGGGCGGGGCGCGACTGGGACGTCCTGGTCGTCGGGTACGTCTCCCGGTTCGCCCGGGACCTGCGGACCGCCGTCAACGCCCGCCACGACCTCCACGCCCGTGGAGCGGTCATCCTGTTCGCCGACGAGCGCGTCCTGTCGTCCGACGAGGACGAGTGGGAGCGCTGGGCGCGCGAGGCGGTCGAGGCCGAGGCGTACAGCCGCCGGCTCGCCAAGCGGATCCGCGAGGGGTACGCGGCCAAGCGCCGGCGCCTCGGCGTCCCGGGCGGCAGCAGGGCGCCGCTGGGCACGGTCCGCCGCGGCCGCACGATCGAGGTCGACGAGGCCGGGATGGCGACCGTCCGCCGCGTCTACGAGCTCGCGGCCGCCGGGCCCACAGACCGCGAGGTGGGCGCGGCCATGGGGCTCGCCCTCAAGCACGTCGCGGAGATCCTCACCAACCCCTTCTACATCGGCCGCCTCTGGTCGGGCGAGCCGACGGCCCTCGGGCCGCTCGCCGACCCGGCCACCTGGGACCACGTGCAGGGGCTCCGCGCCCGGTACAGCCGGCGGCACCGGGGCGCCGTGACGCGCCGCCAGTGCGGCCTCGGCGGCCTGCTGGCGTGCGCGGCCTGCGGGCGGCGGCTGATCGGGCACGTCGGGCGGTACCGCCACCAGGATGCCTGCGAGGCGTTCGCCGCGGCCGCCCCGCGGCGCCTCCAGCGCGACGGGCGGACGGTCGACCCCCGCGTCCGGGGCGAGAGCTACAAGGTCAGCGTGTACGAGGACGCGATCGGCCTCGCGCTCGGCCACGTCGCCGTCTCCGCCCGGCTGAAGGCGGCGGTGGTCCAGCTGGCGGCGCCGCACGAGCCCGAGGGACCGGACGCGCTGGCGCAGGCGCGGATAAGGCGGGAGCGCGAGCGGGCGTCGCTGCAGTACGCCCTGGACCGCGACGTGGCGAGGCTCGAGGCGACGATGGCGAGGATCGACGCCGAGGCGGAGGCTCTGGTCGCCCGCCCCTCGCTGGTCCCGACCGCGGCCGAGGCGCGCGCCTACCTCGAGTCGCTGCCGGCCCTGTGGGCGAGGACGTCGGACGCCGGGAGGCACGCGATCGCGGAGGCCGTGTTCGAGCGGATCGACGTGCTGGGGGCGAACGACTTCACGTTCGGGCTGACGGCCCGCGCGAAGGCCCACGGGTGGGATGCGGCCTTCGGAGCCGGGGACCAATCAATCTCGATTGGTCAGTCTGGTCGGGGCGAGAGGATTTGAACCTCCGACCTCATCGTCCCGAACGATGCGCGCTACCAAGCTGCGCCACGCCCCGACCGAATGCCCAGTGAGGGCCGGGAGATGATACCGCATGCGGCACGCCCGGCCGAATCGGCCAGCCGAGTGCACCGGGCCGGGTCGGGTACTCGATTGCAGACCCCACCGGGCTCGCCCGTCACGCGAGGCGCGCGCCCTGGAGCCGCCCGCCGTCGACCGATGTCCACGCGAAGCCCATGTCGCGCGGCATGCCGGCAGTGGGGTCGATGAGCGCTCGCAGCCATGCCGACGAGGCCGCCGGATATCGGGCGGCGAGCAGCGGGCCGAGCTCGCGCACAAGGTGCCGATTGCGGTTGGTCCGGCGGAGGAGGAGCAGTCCTTGGACCTGCCACGCGGTGCCGAGTCGGAGCCGCGTCGCCGCGACCTTCGCCTCGAGCCCGCGCATGGCCTCGCCGCCGTCAAGCAGGAGGTCCCAGACCTCGACCACGGCCGCCTCGCGGCGCGCAGGGCGGGCGAGGAACACGTCGATCGAGCGGGGGCGGGGACCATCGTCGGGCAAGGCGAACTCGGGGACGGCCTGCCAGCCGCCGCCGGCGGCGAGCTGCACGACCATCGACTGCCGTCGGAGGTGCTCGATGTCGCGGGGCAGGCTCGCGCCGGGGAGCGCCTCGATGAACGCCGCGAGCTGGACCTCCAATGCCGAGGCGCAGGCGGCCAAGGCGTCCAGCGTGACACCCGACTCGAGGCCGCGCTCAATCCGGCTGTAGTACGGCTGCGAGATGCCCGCCTCGAGGGCGACGTCGAGCTGGCGCAAGCCCTGGGCTAGACGGGCGTCTCGCAGACCTGTGCCAACGCGTCGGGCCAGCTGCTCGGTCCGCGTGCGTGCGCGGCGGCGAGTGCCGGTCGCGCGTCTTCGGGGCAGGGGGGTGGGAGCGGGCGGATGCTGCTGCATGCGCGCCACGTTTAGCAGGACTCGCTTACGCGCCGCTCACGTGGTGCCGGGCAGGCTCGCGAGCCGGGCGCCTCGCTTCCGCAGGCTCCGCGACCTGGCGCATGCCCCGGGGGAATACGCCCGCCTCGGCGGCGCCGCGGCGGGCGCAGATGGTCTCCGGGGGTCCCGAGCCTCCGGGCTGCTAAGCGTGGTACGCATGCCGCGGTGCCGGCAGAGGGGCGGCAGGGCGCCCGACGCGGTGGCGACGCCGAGCGCCGAGCGCCGGAGCATCGCGACGCCGCGCCGCCGAGCGCCGCGAGCGCCGCGACGCCGAGCGCCAGTGCCGGAGCGCCGCCGAGCGCCGAGTGCCGGAGCATCGCGACGCCGCGACGCCGCGACGCCGAGCGCCGAGCGCGACGACGAGCACCCGGCGGTGCCGCGTGCGGCCCCGCGCCAGTCCCCCCGGGCCCGGACAGCATTCGAGCCCACCGCCCTTGCGATGGGCCCGACTGCTTCTCCCCGGCTGGGCGGCGCGCCAGCCTCCCCGAGCGGCGGTGCTGCCCACCCAAACCCGAGCCCCCCGGCGGGTGCCCGCCAACGGTAGGCGCCTCGGCCGACCGGCGACACGGACGAATGTCGTAGGGAAAGCGGAATTCGCGTGCGGTCTCCGGGCCGGAGGACCGCCAACGGCGATCAGAACGCCTCGAGGTAGCGGTCCAGCTCCCAGCCGGTGACCTGCGTGCGGTACTCGTCCCACTCCGCACGCTTGGCCGAGACGTAGTGGGTGAGCACGTGCTCGCCCAGCGCCTCGCCGATCACGGGGTCGCCCTCGAGCTCGTCGATCGCCTCGCCGAGGGTGCCGGGCAGCTCCCGGATGCCCTTCTCCGCGATCCGCGCCGCGTCCATCTCGAACAGCGACTCCTCCACGGGCTCGGACAGGACGAGCCCGCGCTCCACGCCGTCGAGCCCGGCGGCGATCATGGCGGCGAAGGCGAGGTAGGTGTTGGACGAGGGGTCCGGGCAGCGGACCTCGGCCCGGGTGCCCTCGACGGACTTGCCGGGCGAGATCATCGGCACGCGGACGAGCGCCGAGCGGTTGGTCCGCCCCCACGTGATGTACGTCGGGGCCTCGTAGCCGGGGACGAGGCGCTTGTACGAGTTGACGAGGGGCGCCAGGATCGCGGACATGCCCCGCGCGTGGGCCAGGATGCCGGCCATGTACGACGTCGCCACCGGCGACAGGCCGTACGGCGCGGACGGGTCGGCGAAGGCGTTGCGGCCCTTGGCGATGGAGAAGAGGCTCTGGTGGGTGTGCATGCCCGAGCCGTTGATGCCGTGGATGGGCTTGGGCATGAACGTGGCGTACAGGCCGTGCTGCTGGGCGATGGCCTTGAGGGTGAACTTGAACGTGATCGCGTTGTCGGCCGTCTTGAGCGCGTCGGCGTACTCGAAGTCGATCTCGTGCTGGCCCTGGGCCACCTCGTGATGGGCGGCCTCGACGCGGATGCCGAAGGCCTCGAGCGCGTCCACCATGTCCTGGCGGACCTCCTGCGCGAGGTCGGTGGAGTAGTCGAAGTAGCCCGCCTGATCGTGCGGCAGGGGCCGGATCGCGCCGTCCTCGCCCCGGCGGAGCAGGAAGAACTCCAGCTCGGGGCCCGTGTTGACGATGTAGCCCAGGCGTCGGGCGCGCTCCACCTGACGCCGCAAGACGTAGCGCGGGTCGCCGGCGAAGGGCTCGCCGCGGGGCGTGAACACGTCGCAGATGACGCGGGCGGTGCCGCGGGGGCCGCTGCCCGGCTGCCACGGCAGCTCGTTGAAGGTTGCCATGTCGGGCGCCAGGTACTGGTCCGATTCGGCGATCCGGGAGAAGCCCTCCACCGAGCTGCCGTCGAACCACGTCCCATGCTGGACCGAGTCCGCCAGCCGCCCGATGGGGATGGTGACCGCCTTGACCACGCCCAGGATGTCGGTGAACTGCAGTTGCACGAAGCGGATGCCGCGCGCCCGCGCCGCCTCGATCTGCGCGTTGGGGTCGAGTCCGTCCGTCATGCCGCCGGTGCCTCCGTGTGGTTGGGCGGAGTCTAGACCGCGGCCGAGGGCCGGAGCGCGCGGCGGCCGGTTGCGGATCGGAGACGAGCCGGTGGCATGGCCGCGGTCACGCGGAGCGGTCGCGCGGAGCGGTCACGCGGCGGCCCGGCGGCGGGCGAGGGGCGGCGGGCGAGGGGCGGCGGGCGAGGGCCCCGTCGCCTAGCGCGTCCCCCACTGGTAGCTCTGCTTGAGCAGCCGCAGGTAGACGAACGTCTCCGTCTCGCGCACGCCCTGGACCTTGCGCAGCTTCGTGGATAGGAACACGAGCAGCGCGTCGTTGTTCTCCGCGACGCACTCGACGAGGATGTCGTACGTGCCCGCCGTGACCACCACGTAGTCCGTCTCCGGGAACGCGGCGATCTCCTGGGCCGCCTCGATGAGCCGGTCCGCCTGGACCTTCAGGCCGATCATCGCCATCTGCTGGAAGCCGAGCTTGAGCGGGTCGGTGACGCCCACCACCTGGAGGATGCCCTCGCTGATCAGCCGGCCAGTGCGGGCGCGAACTGCCGCCTCGGACACGCCGAGGTCGGTGGCCATCTGCGTGAACGGCCGGCGGCCGTCCTCCTGGAGCTGCTCGATGATGCGCTTGTCGAGGTCGGAGACCTCGTGCGCGCGGGCGGCGCGGGTGCGCGCCTCGGTCATGTGCCTGCTCCTCGGACCGGGCTTCGGCGGGCGATGCCGGGCCTGCATCGAACGGACCCGCGTGGCTCGAGGCGGCGGATGCTAGCACGAGGTCGGACCGGGGCCACGTAGTCCCGCCCGGTGGGCCGAGTCGCCGCCCGCCGCCTTGGCCGGCGGAGGGCGCCGCCGCCAGCTACGCCCGGTCGAGCAGGTCCAGCACGGGCGCCAGGGCGGCGACCGATGCCTCGGTGATCGGGTCCACCACCAGCTGGACGTGGCCGATGCCCTCGGCGGCGTAGGCGCGAAGACCGGCGGCGATCTCCTCCGGCGAGCCGGCGAGCGGGGCCACGGCCATCCTCGGGTCGGTGTCGCCCATCACCCGGCCCGTGCCGCCGGGCATGCGGACCTGCACCGCGACGGTCCGCTCCACCTGGGCCGGGTCCCGCCCGACGGCCGCGCACGCCTCGTCCACGAGGGAGCGGAGGCGCGGCACGCCGGCGGGGGAGTTCGCCGTGTCCGCGTACCAGGCGTTCCACGCGGCGACGTGCGGGAGGGTGGCCGCGAGCATGCGCGGGCCGACGGAGCCGACCATCAGCGGCGGCCCGCCCGGGCGCGCGGGCCGGGGCAGGAGCTCGGCCTCGCGAGCCGTGAAGTACTCGCCGGCAAAGTCGATGAAGCCGTCGGCCAGCAGCGTCCGGAGGATGAGGAACGCCTCCTCGAACCGGGCGACGCGGTGGTCGAACGGCGCGCCGAGCGCCGCGAACTCGACGTCGTTCCAGCCCGCGCCGAGGCCCAGCACCAGCCGCCCGCCGGAGATCTCGTCCACCGTGGCGGCCTGCTTGGCGAGCATGAACGGCTGGTGGAACGCCGTGGCCGCCACCAGCGGGCCGATCGTCACGCGCTCGGTCGCCTCGGCGAGGCCGGCCAGCGTGGTCCACACCTCCCACGGGGCGCGCGTGGTGCCGTCGCGATAGCGGTACAGCAGGTGGTCGCCCGCCCACACGGAGTCGAAGCCGGCCTGCTCGGCCGTCCGGGCGATGGCGCGCAGCTCCGGCCAGCGGACCTCGCGCTCGACTTCGGGAAGCTGGATGCCCACCCCGAGGGGGCGGCCGGGTCGTCGGGGAATCATGCCCCGACGGTAGCGCATGGGGCGCGCCGCGCGCCGCCGCTCCGTGCTTCGTGAGACGATGCGGCCATGCGCTACGGCATCGTGCTCGCGACCGGCGACGCCCGGATGGCCGGTGGCCTCGCCGCGGACGCGGAGGCGGCCGGCTGGGACGGCGTGTTCACGTTCGACGGGCTGGCCATTCCCGGCATCGACCTCGACGACCCGTGGATCACGCTGGCGTCGATGGCGCTGCGGACCTCGCGGGTGACGCTCGGCGCGATGGTGTTCGCGCCAGTGCGCCGCCGGCCGTGGCTGTTCGCCAAGGAGGCGTTCACCCTGGACCGGCTGTCCGGCGGGCGGCTGGTCCTGCCGGTGGGGCTGGGCGCGCTCGACGACCGGGCGTTCGGCAACGTCGGGGAGCCTGTCGGGGCCAGGGAGCGCGCCGAGCGTCTCGACGAGACCCTCGCGATCGTGGAGCGGCTCGGGACCGGCGCCGAGGTGGCCTTCGAGGGCCGCCACTACCGGTTCGGGCCGATGGCGCTGCGGCCGTCGCCGGTGCAGCGGCCGCGGATCCCCGTCTGGCCGGTGGGCGCGTGGCCGAACGCCAGGTCGATGGAGCGCGCGCTGCGCTGGGACGGCGTCGTGCTGCAGCTGGCGGACGGCGCGAGCCCGGCGCTGCTGCGCGAGGCGACCTCGTGGGTCGGCGCGAAGCGGGCCGTGGTCGGGATTGTCGGCGCTCGCGCGGCGGTCGCGGCCCCAGCCTCGCCTGTGTCGGGCGGGCCCGTGCCCGGGCGGCCGTTCGAGGTGGTCGTGGACGGGGTGACGCCGGGCGACGACCCGGCTGCCGCGGCGTCGATCACCCGCGCCCACGCGGAGGCCGGCGTCACCTGGTGGATCGAGGCCGACTGGGACCGGCCGGACCTCGGCGCGCTCCGGGCGAGGATCGCGGCCGGGCCGCCGAGGCACTAGCTAGTCGGCGGGCTCGTCCTCGGCGGCATGGCTGCCGAAGAGCGCCTGGAACCGCCCCGCGCGCAGCCAGATCGCCAGCGCCACCAGGAACCGCGCGACGAGCGACAGGCCGTACGAGGCGCACCAGATGCACAGCGTCTTGAGGATCAGCAGCTGCACGGCCACGAAGTAGAGCTCGAAGATCACCGCAACCAGCGACAGGCCGTAGTGGAGGTCCAGCAGCGCGGGATTGTCGGTCCGGATCCAGGCCACGGCGAGCGTCAGCAGGACCAGCGACAGAACCACCCCGTAGACCGCCACGGGGAACGGGCCGATCCACGCGTAGCGGCTCTCGGCCACCGTCTCGCAGCCGTGCGCCACGCCGCACACGGGGAGCCCGCCGCCCAGCTCGACCGACGACAGGTAGCCCGCGATCAGCAGGCCCACCACGTCGAGCGACGCGAGGATCTGCCCGGGGTGGACGGTCTTGAGCCGATGCGTCCAGACGACCGTGGCCAGCAGCGCGACCGCCCAGACGAGCACCATCGGGGCCGGGGCCAGGCTCTCGGTGGACCAGAGGTACACGGCGCCGAAGACGCTGCCGCCGAGGGCGCCGACGTAGTGGAGGTCCGCGAGCAGGGGTCGGTCCGTGGACGCCCAGGCGACGCCGACGACCGCGAGCACCACCGCCAGCGCCATCCCCAGCTGCGGCAGCGGCAGCCAGTCGGCCTCGCTCGTGACCGCGAGAAGGGCGGCCATCGCGAGGCCGACGAGGTCGAGGGCGGCGAAGGCCCACCCGGGGTGGAATCGGCTGGCGCGCTGGGCAGTGGCGGGCATCGGCTGAACCTGCAGCGGAAGTGGACGGGTTGAGCGCCCCTGAGTCTAGAGCCTCCGCGCCAATCGGCCCGGCGCGCCGACCGGCGGCGGACCCGACCGGCCCGCGGGCGCGGTGCCAAGGGTCCCGGCCAAAGAACCCCCGCCGGCCATGGGGCGCGCCGAGTGGCCCCTTCTGGGCGGCGCACAATAGCGGCAGTCTGTACGGACGCAACACCCGCGCCGACGTCCCGCCACGCCCGAGCAGATTTTGAGGGCCCGATGACTTCCCAGACCACCAGCTCTGATCCCGCGGCCGACGAGCCGACCGCCCACCCGCTGGACGCGATCTTCCACCCCCGCTCCATCGCGGTGGTGGGCGCCACCGAGAAGCCGGGGTCCGTGGGCCGGACGATCCTCTGGAACCTGCTGTCGTCGCCGTTCGGCGGCACCGTCTACCCGGTGAACCCCACCCGCCCGGCCATCCTGGGCGTCAAGGCGTACCCCTCGATCAGCGCCATCGGCGAGCCGGTGGACCTCGCGGTCATCGTGACGCCCGCCAAGACCGCCCCGGGCCTCGTCGCCGAGTGCGGCGAGGCGGGCATCAGGGGCGTGATCATCATCAGCGCCGGCTTCAAGGAGATCGGCCCCGAGGGCGCCGAGCTCGAGCGCCAGGTCCTCGAGGCGGCCCGCAAGCACGACATCCGCGTCATCGGGCCCAACTGCCTGGGCATCATGAACCCCGTCGGCCGGATGAACGCCACGTTCGCGGCCGGCATCGCCCGGCCGGGCCGCGTCGGCTTCGTGAGCCAGTCCGGCGCCCTGCTCACCGCCATCCTCGACTGGGCCGAGCAGGAGAACGTGGGCTTCAGCTCCATCGTGAGCCTCGGCTCCATGCTCGACGTGGGCTGGGGCGACGTGATCGACTACCTGGGCGACGACCCGAACACGGACTCGATCGTCATCTACATGGAGACCATCGGCGACGCGCGGGCCTTCCTGTCCGCCGCCCGCGAGGTGGCCCTCACCAAGCCCATCATCGTCATCAAGCCCGGCCGGACCGCGCAGGCGGCGAAAGCGGCCGCCAGCCACACGGGCTCGCTCACCGGCTCGGACGACGTGCTCGACGCGGCCTTCCGGCGGGCGGGCGTGCTGCGCGTGGAGCAGATCAGCGAGCTGTTCCAGATCAGCGAGATCCTGGCCAAGCAGCCGCGGCCCAACGGCCGGCGCCTGTCGATCGTGACCAACGCCGGCGGCCCGGGCGTCATCGCCACGGACGCCCTGATCGGCGGCGGCGGCGAGCTGAGCGAGATCAGCGACGCCACGATGGAGGCCCTCAACGCCGTCCTGCCCCCGGTCTGGAGCCACAACAACCCGATCGACATCATCGGCGACGCGCCGCCCGAGCGGTACGCCAAGGCGCTCGAGGTGGCCGCGGCCGATCCGGAGACCGACGGGCTGCTCGTGATCCTCACCCCGCAGGCGATGACGGACCCGACGGCCACGGCCCGGGCGCTGCTCAAGCACGCCCACATCGAGGGCAAGCCCGTGCTGGCGTCCTGGATGGGCGGTGCCGATGTGGAGGAGGGCGCCCGGATCCTGCGCG
>JAKAMV010000228.1 GCA_021812735.1 Chloroflexota bacterium
ATGTCGATCTTCGTCAACCCCCGCCAGTTCGGCGAGGCGCGCGACTTCGAGCAGTACCCGCGCAACGAGGCCCGCGACCTGGCGCGCGCCGAGGCCGCCGGCGTGGACATCGTGTTCGCGCCGGGCGTCGGCGAGGTCTACCCGCCCGGGTTCGACACGCTGGTCTCGGTGGGCGCGATCGCCCGTCCGCTCGAGGGCGCGGCTCGGCCGGGCCACTTCGACGGGGTGGCCACGGTCGTGGCGATCCTGTTCGCGCTGGTGGGCGCCGAGCGCGCGTACTTCGGCCTCAAGGACTACCAGCAAGTCGCCGTCATCCGGCGGATGGCGCTGGACCTGGCCCTGCCCACCGAGGTGGTCCCCTGCCCCACCGTACGGGAGCCCGACGGGCTGGCGATGTCCTCGCGCAACACCCGCCTGTCCGCGGACGGGCGGGCCCGGGCGACCGTGCTGCACCGCGCGCTCGAGGCCGGGGCGTCGCGCGTGCGGGCGGGCGAATCGTCGGGCGATGCGGTACGGGCGGCCATGCGCGCGGTCTTGGCGGCCGAGCCGGGCGCCGAGCCGGAGTACGCCTCCGCCGCCGATCCGGACACGCTGGCCGAGCTCGACGCGATCGACGGCCGCGCGCTCCTGTCGCTGGCGGTCCGGATCGAGGACGTCCGCCTGATCGACAACGAGTCGGTGGGCTAGCGCGGCCCTGCGACCCGAGCCCCGCTGATCGCCGGCCGCCCGACGGCCAGCCAGGTGACGGCAGCCCCGGCCGCCGCCACGATCGCGACGGCGTAGAACATGGCGTCGAGGCTCGTGGCGCCCGCGATCCACCCCGCGCCGAGCGAGCCCGCGATGGTCCCGATCGCGTACGCCGTGCCGAGGAACAGCGCCTGGGCGGTGGCCCGCAGCGGGACCGGCACGCGGTCGGCCAGCCAGGTCGTGACCCCGACCAGGAACAGCGCGAAGCCGACGCCCGAGAGGAGCGCGACGGCGACCGTCGCGAGATCGCTCCCCGCGACTGCCCAGCCGATGTTCCGCACCACCAGCACGGCCGCACCGAGCGAGATGAGCAGCGGCACGCCCACCCGTCGGGCGAGCCGCCGGAACAGCAGCATCATCGGGATCTCGACCAGGGCGTTGACCGCCCAGCCGACCCCCACGAGCCCGGCGTCCGCGCCCTGCGCAACCAGCCGCAGCGAGAGGAAGGCCGAGGCGCCGTTGCAGGCCGCCCAGACCAGGATCGACCCGCCGAACATGAGCGCCATGGAGCGGTCGCGCAGCAGCCGGAGCGCGCCGGTCGGCCCGATGCCGGCCATGCGCGCGCGCGTCCCCGCGCGCCCGAACGTGCCCGCCACCCAGACTCCCGCGGCGGCGACCAGGGGCACGTAGGCCGCGAACAGCGAGCGCGGCCCGGAGGCGTCCACCAGGAGGCCGACCAGCAGGCACGCCACGATGAACCCTGCGGAGCCGATCCCGCGCGCCTGTCCGTAGCGGTCCCGCTGGGCCCCGAGCGCCGTGACCGTCCTCGCGTCCACCAGCGGCGCCCAGGCGCTGGCGCCCACTGCGAGCAGGGCGACCAGCGGGAACAGCCATGGGGTGGCGGGGCCCGCCGCCATGGGGAGCGCGGCCGCGATGCACATGGCGGCGGCCGCGACCAGCGGCAGGCGAACGTCGCCCAGCCGGTCGGCCGCCAGCCCCCACGCGGGCGCGGCCGCGACTTGGACGGCCGCGGGGATCGCCGTCAGCACCCCGATGGCCGCCAGATCGACGCCCAGCCCGCTGAAGTAGACCGGCCAGTACGGGCTCCAGGCGCCGATCGCCCCGAAGTAGAGCGCGTAGGCGAGGCCGGACGAGAGGACGACCGTCCGCGGCGAGCCGGGCGCGGGCTCGACTGGGGCGGCGTGGGGCGAGGCGGGCGCCGCGGCGCTCAGGGCGGGCCCGCCGCAGTTGCGGCGTCGAGGAACCGGTCGATGTGCAGGTGCTCCCACACCAGGGCCTTGATCATCTCGATCTTGCCGGCATCGGCCGGATGGGTCTTGACCAGCAGGTCGTGCACCGCCGACGCGACCGTGTAGGTGTCGTCCGCGACGGAGGCCACGAACATGCCCGCCTGCTGGACCGCATCGAGCACCTCGGGCCGCGGCTCGTAGCCGCCGGTCAGGAGGATACCCAGCGCCTTGGCCTCGGGTCCGGCGTCCACGGCACCCGGCGTCCGGCCGACCAGCTCGTCGATCCGCTCCACGGTGGACGGCAGCATCCGCCAGGCCACGTCGGCCACGTGCGCGGCGGCGAGCGTCAGAATCGCGTCCTCTCGGTCGCCGGGCAGGATCACCAGGGTGCCCGGGCCGATCCGCTCGAGCATGTGGCGCGGCTCCATCGCGCCAATGGCCACGCCGTCGATCACCCGGTCCAGGTCCGGCCCCGGGTGGACCACCCGCGCCCCCACCCCCTCGATGACCATCTCGAGCGTCGGGTTTGAGAGCACCGGTCGGTAGGGCAGCACGCCCAGCAGCGGGATGCCGTGGCGCGCTAGCCCGCGCTCCAGCGTCCGCTCGATCCCGGGCTTCCCGTCGATGCGCACCTTGTTGACGATGGCGCCAGCCACTCGGACGCCGCAGGCGGCGAAGTGCGACGCGTTGAGCACGATCTCGTCGATCGGCCGGCCGACGCCGCCCTCGGACACGATCACCGCGGGCGCGCGAAGGCGCGACGCGACGACGGCATTGGACAGCCCGATGACGGCACCGACCCCCGCGTGGCCGGTCCCCTCGATGAGCAGGACGTCGTGGCCCGCGAAGGCGGCGTGCGCCTCGTCGATCCTGGCGCCGAGGTCCTCGACCACCTCGCCGGCGATGTAGGCCTTGGTGAAGCCCCGCGGGATGTGGACGGGGCTCATCACCTCGAACGGCTCGGGCAGCCCGAACACGTCGCGCATCAGGACGGCGTCCTCGTCGGCCGGCACGCCGCCCACCAGCTGGGTCCGCTGGCCGACCGGCTTCATGAACCCCGCGTGCAGTCCGCGGCGGCGGAATCCGTCGAGCAGGCCGAGGCTGGCCGTGGTCTTGCCGCGGTTCTGGCCAGTGGCGGCGAGATACAGGTGGCGCATGCCGGCCGCTTCGGGGACGACCCGGCCGGCGTCAGCCGCGAGGGCCGGTCTTGCGCTCGATGAGCGCCACGGCCTCGCGCAGGCGAGTCAGCGACTCCTCGTCCACGCTGTCCGGCTCGAGGTGCGGCCCGAGGCGCTCCATGATGTCGGTCACGAGGCCGAGGAAGACCGAGGCGTCGGCGAGGAAGAACTGGGGCTCGTTGTTGTAGCGGACCATCGTGAGGCGGCCCTGGAGCACGCGGCGCTCGTCCATGTGCGCCACCTGCGTGCCGAAGTTGTGGCCCTGGATGCCGTCCGGGTTGTTGAGGAAGTTGAGCGCGTTGTCGATCGCGAGGCCGAAGCGGGCGCGCCAGGCGACCAGGCGCTCGTGGACCTCGGGCGGGATCCGCACCTCGGCCACCTCCTCGAACACCTCGGGCGCGACGGTGAGCAGTCCGACGAGCGTCGTCCCCGCCCGTGCGCCGAGCATCACCTGGAGGCTCCGCTCGAGGGTGAACACCTCGGAGTCGAAGCGCGGGCTGGTGATGACGTCAGTCAGCAGGTCCTCGACGTTGTCGAGGCTGCCCGGGTCGTTGAGGGCGGTGGCGAGGTGGAGGATCTCCTCCTTGAAGAGGAACTTCTCCTCGTGGTCGAGCATGGCCGGATGGTAGCAGGGGGCGGCCAGCCCGCCGCGTGGACCACCGCACCGCGTGGGCGCGCGGGGCCGACCCTACGGCGCCAGGGGGCCGTCGCCCAGGCGGTCGAACAGGTTCCGGGTCATCTGCGAGACGCGGCGGTCGACCGGCGTGGCCACGCCGAGATAGGAGCGGTCGCCGTAGCTGTCGATGGCCCACGACCACTGGAAGGTCCCCGCGGCGACCACCGTGGCGCCCGACTGGGCCGTGTACACCGTGGCATTGTGGACGGGCGGGCTCGGGTAGGCGCCCGGGTCGTGGGCATTGCGCAGGTCGGCCTCGACGGGCGAATTCGCGAGCAGGATCGTGCCCGGGTTGGCGAGCTCCGGGAAGTAGGTGTCGTACTCCTGCCCCACCAGGTTCGCGATGGCGTCCCCGTTGCGCAGGCCCGTCGCCTCGTAGAGCCAGTGGCCGTGGCCCTGCACGATCCAGTCCGCGACCCGCCTGACGACGTGGCCGTACATCTCGCCGATCAGCGGCGCCTCCGGATCGCTGACCGGCGGCTCCCGCCAGCGGCAGGTCGTGAGCGACGGCTGGGTCGCGGTGATCGGATCCGCCCTTCGGCTCTTGTAGCAGGTGATCCGGGTGGCAGGCCCGGCCGGGCCGTCCTCCAGGCGCGTCTGCCAGTACACCTCGTTGCCGGTCAGGAAGGCCACGTTGATCCCCGACGCGACAGCCGCCTCGACGCGCGCCCGCATCGGCCGGGACCAGTACTCTAGGTGCCCGGCCATGACAACCAGCCGGCGCCCGTTGACGAGGTCGGGGTTGCGCTCGAGGTCCAGGTCGGCGATGTACTCGACGTCCCGGCCGTTGCGCTCCATCCAGCGGATGAACTGGAGCTCCCAGCGCCGCAGGTAGCCGGCGCCGCCGTCGAGGTAGTACGGGCGGTCGAAGGAGACCTGCGCGGCACGGTGATCCTGTGTGGCGCGGATCGGGAGGTGGCCGTAGTTCCCGTACAGGTCCGTGCCGCCCCACTGGTTGTAGGCCTGCCACGTGCACGCCGCGCTCACGAACAGGACCGGCGCTCGGCTGGGCGCCGTGGGGTCCGGCCGGAGCACGATCGGCACGTTGGCGACCGCGCCCCCCGCAGCGTCGCGCAGGACCGCGAGCAGCATCCCGCTCCTGACCCCGGTCGGCGCCGTCGCCTGGAGCGAGGTGTGCCAGCCGGCCTCGATCAGGCCGGTGACGGGGTCGCTGGTCAGCTTCGGGTGGCCGCCCAGCTTCACGCCCCTGTCGACGCTCAGCAGGCGTCCGCCGGCGCCGCCGTACCAGCCGAGCCGGTACCACTCGACGCTGACGGCGCCGCTGCCGGTCGCCCGCAGGAGGAGCGGCTCGCCCGGTCCGACCGACGCGGCACCGAGGTAGGCGCGCGCCATGCCCCAGACCCGCCCGTGGTCCCAGCCCGGGTCGCCGCGCAGGGCGTTCTCGACCCGCATCGCGGTGTCGCGGTTGGGCGGCAGCGACGGCGCTGTGGCGGGGCTCCCCGAGGCGAACGGCCCCGCCGACGCGAAAGGGCCTGCCGACCCGGAGGCTGACGGACTCAGTCTCCCGGAGGGCAGGTGCGTGGGCGTCGCGGGTGGCGGCGCTGACGGGACACTGCTTCCGCACGCGCCCAGCGCCGCGGCGGTGCCGGCCAGTGCCCCGGCCGCCAGCAGGCGCCGCCGGCTGATCGCCGACGCCGCGGGTCTTGGCTGCTCGTCGTCCTCCACGTCACTGCCCCTCGCTCATGCGCCCGTTCAGAACGCCTCGCAGGAGGCTACTCCAGTCGAGATTGCGATCCGGCGGCAGAATCCATCAGGAATCGAAACGGCCCGGCGCGCGCCGGGCCGTTCGAGCTGTCAGTCGCGCTGCGGTCGAGTCAGCGACCGCGGCAGATCACGGGTACAGGCCGCGCATCGCGGTGGCGTCTGCCACGCGCTGGACCGCGTTGAGGTAGGCGCCGGTGCGCATGTTGACGCCGTGCTTCTCGCTCTGGGCGAGGACCTCGGCGAACGCCTTCTCCATGATGACCTTGAGCTTGGCGTTCACCTCGCCCTCGGTCCACTGGTCGCGGTTGAGGTCCTGGACCCACTCGAAGTAGCTGACGGTCACGCCGCCGGCGTTGCAGAGGATGTCCGGGATCATGAACTTGCCGTTCCGGTACAGGATCTCGTCGGCCTCGGGGGTCGTCGGGCCGTTGGCGGCCTCGGCGATGATCTTGGCCTTGATGCTCTCGGCGTTCCGGACGGTGATCTGGTTCTCGTAGGCGGCCGGGATCAGGACGTCGCACTCGGTCTCGAGCAGCTCGGCGTTGCTGATGTCCTCGGCGCCCGGGAAGCCCTGGACGGTCCCGTGCTCCTTCTTCCAGGCGAGCACCTTGTCCGGGTCGAGCCCGGCCATGTTGCGGATGCCGCCGGTCGAGTCGGAGACGGCGACGATCGTGCTGCCTTCCTTGCGCATCAGCTGCGCGGCGATGGCGCCCGCGTTGCCGTAGCCCTGGACCGCGACCTTGGCGGTCTTGAGGTCCATCCCGAGGTGCTGGGCCGCCTTGACGACGGTGTAGACGCAGCCTCGCGCGGTGGCCTCGTTGCGGCCCTCGGAGCCGCCCAGGCTGATCGGCTTGCCGGTGACGACGGCCGGAACCGTATAGCCCGCGTGCATGGAGTAGGTGTCCATGAACCAGGCCATGATCTGCGGGGTGGTGTTCACGTCCGGAGCCGGGATGTCGCGCTCCGGGCCGATCAGCACGCTGATCTCGGTGAAGAACCGGCGGGACAGGCCCTCGAGCTCCTTGGCCGAGAGCTTCTTGGGGTCGACGACCACGCCGCCCTTGCCGCCGCCGTACGGGATGCCCACGACCGCGCACTTCCAGGTCATCCACATCGCGAGGGCCTTGACCTCGTCGAGGGTGACGTCCTGGTGGTAGCGGATGCCGCCCTTGGCGGGGCCGCGGCCGAGGTTGTGCTGGACGCGGTAGCCGGTGAACACCTGGACGGTGCCGTCGTCCATATGGACCGGGAAGTGCACCGTCAGCTCGCGGCGGGGCTCGCGCAGGACGCGGCGCAGGCCGGGATCGAGATTCAGCATCTCGGCGGCAAGGTCGAACTGGCGCTGGGCGACCTGCCAGGCATTGATGGGCGCCGCAACGTTCTCCGTCGTCATGAACGGATGGTCCTCGTGGTGGAGCGGCGGACGCCGCCCCGGTGCGGTTGAGTCGTCTTCCGGACGACCCCACGGGGGCGCGCACCGCACGGCAGATGGCCCGCCGAGAGACGTCGCGCGCCGCCTCTTGCGGTCACAGTATAGCCACGGTCCGGGGTCGACCCCCTGCCGGTCGTCACCCTGTCGCAACCAATCCGTCACCTGGCTGACGCCCCGCCAGAGGACGCCGCGATCCGCGCGAGCCACGCGCGCAGCGGACCGGCAGCCTCGGGTCGACGGTCCTGCGGTCCCGTCAGCGCTGGTACAGGACTGTGGCGCCGACGCACCCCGGTCCAAGGTGCGGCCCGACCGAGGGTCCGACGGTCATTGTCTGGATCCGTGATGCGTCAAGGCCGCTGCGCTGCTGGAACTGCTCGCGGAACGCCTCGACGTCCGCCTGCGCCGTGTGCAGGATCGTTGCCCGCTCCAGGGGCCGCTGGGTCAGCAGCTCGAGGGTGCGCTCGCGGGCCTTGCCACGGGTCCGCACCTGGTCGACCTTCTTCACCACACCGTCGACGACCGTGATGATCGGCTTGATCGAGAGCAGGCTGCCCACGGCGGCGCTGGCGCCGCTGATCCGACCGCCGCGCTTGAGGTACTCGAGCGTGTCGAGCGTGACGTACAGGTCCACATCCGCCTTGCGCTCCTCGACGACGCGTGCGATCTCGTGGGCGGCCACGCCCGCCTCGGCCAGCTCGGCGGCCACCTGGGCGAGCATCCCGAAGCCCATCGATGCGGTGCGCGAATCGATGACGTGGATCTCGCGCCCCTCGAGCATGCCCGCGCCGATCACTGCAGACTTGTACGTGCCCGAGAGATCGGAGGAGACGGTGATGCACACGATGCTGTCCGCGCCGCGGTCGAAGGCGCCCTCGAACACCGCCTGGAACTCGCCAGGCGAGGCGGCGGCGGTGGTCGGGAACGGGGCGTCCGGCGGCAGCGCCAGCATCCGCTCCCAGAACTGGTCCGTGGTGAGCTCGAGCAGGGCCCGGAACCGCTCCTCGCCGAAGCTGACCTCGAGCGGGATGATGGTGATCCCCTGCTTGGCCGCCACTTCCGGCGGCATGTCGCTGGCGGAGTCGATCACGATCGCGACGCGCGACACGGCAGGCACCTCCCTTCGGATCGGCTGCGTCGGGGCCTGACGCCGCCCACCCCGTTGGGCGCCAAGGATACGGATCGGTGGCGGCGCGTGCCGGCCGGTTCGGCGCGCAGCGGGGTCGGCGTTGCCGTTCTTGGTCGGGATGGCGGCGCTGCCGACCGGCTACCCTGTCGACCATGCCGCTCGCGTCCGCCGCCGGGGCCCTGGTGCTGCTGCCCGGCCGCGCCCTGCGCGGCATCCGCAACGTGGCCGCGGGCCGGACGCCGGTCACCGCCGTCGTCCTGGGCACCCTCACGCTCCGGATGGCGACCGGGGTCACGGGCACGATGTTGACGTACTACTTCGGCAGGTTCGAGCGGCACGGCGGCATCCACGTCGAGGCCTGGCACGTGGGCGTGATGGCCGCGCTGTTCTATGCGTCCGAGCTCGTGGGCTCGCCGGCGTTCGGCGTGCTGTCCGACCGGATCGGCCACCGGCTGGTCATGCTCGTGGGCCCGGCGTTCGGCGCCGTGGCGGTGGTGATCACCGCCCTCACGGTCAGCCTTCCCGTCATCGCCGTCACGCGACTCCTCGAGGGAGGGTCCACCGCGGCGTCGGTGCCGTCGATCCTGGGGTTCATCGCCTTCGCCACGGCCGCCGACGAGGTGGCGCGCGGCCGCGCTGTGGCGCGGTTCGAGGCGGCGACGCTCGCGGGCCTGCTGGCGGGCATGGTGCTCGCCGGGCCCCTGTTCCAGCTGTTCGGGCCGGCGGCCTTCCTCCTGAACGCCCTGCTGTATCTGCTCTCGTTCTCGCTCTTCCGCCTCGGGGTGCGCAGCGACGCCGAGCCCGAGCCGGCGGCCGCGGCCCACGCGGAGGGCGAGGGCATGGGCAGGTACGCCCGCATCCTGCGCAGCAGGCAGGTCTGGCTGCTCGCCCCCACCTGGATCGCGATCAACGCGACGCTCGGCCTGTACACGACCCAGACGCTGTTCCAGCTGGTCAGGGCACCGGATCCCAGGTTCGCTGGCCAGGACCTCATGGGCGGCTTCTCGCCGCTCGCGGTCAGCGTCGGGCTGGGCGTCGGCGGGGCGCTGTTCCTCGCCGGCCTGCTGTACTGGGGCGGGCGGTTCAAGAACCTACGCCGCACCACGATCATCTTCCGCGGCATCGGCGGCGGGTTCGCGCTGCTGGCGGCCGGGCTGGCGGTCAACCACGCGGCGTCGGCGCCGCCGCCGGTCGTGGTGCTGCTGGTCCTGGTCGGCGGAGCCGGGCTGTTCGTGCTCGCCGGCGCGACGCCCGCCGCGCTGGGCCTCCTCGCCGACGTGACCGAGTCGTATCCCGACGATCGCGGGGCGATCATGGGCCTGTACTCGGTGTTCCTCGGCCTCGGCCAGATCACCGGTAGTCTGGTCGGGGGCGCGGCCGCGCAGGTGGCCGGCCTGGACGGGATCTTCATCGCGTCGCTGGTGCTGCTCGGCATCGCGCTGGTGCCGCTCAGCCACCTGCGCGGGTACGAGCACGAGGTGGGGCGCATGGCGGTGACAGTGCCGACGACTGGAGCGACGGGCGATGCGTGAGGCATCGGTGCCGCAGCCAGCGCTGGGCCCCGCCCGGCTGGCCCGGGGGGCCCGCGGCGCGGTCGTCGCGCCCCACCACCTGGCGACCCAGGCCGGGCTGGCCGTACTGGCGGCCGGGGGGCACGCTGTGGACGCCGCGATCGCCGCCAACGCAGTGCTGGGCGTCGTGATGCCCAACGGTTGCGGGATCGGCGGCGATGCGTTCTGGCTGGTGTGGGACGAGGCGGCCGGCGAGCAGGTCGCGCTCAACGGGTCCGGCCGGGCGCCCGCGGGGATCTCCGCCGAGCAGCTGCGCGCCGCCGGCCTGGACCGGGTGCCCCTGCGGGGCCCGCTGGCGATCACCGTGCCGGGGGCGGTGCGCTCCTGGGCGGACGCCCACCGGCGCTGGGGCCGGCTGTCGAGGGACGCGGTGCTGGCCGCGGCGATCGAGCAGGCCAGCGCCGGGTTCCCCGCGTGGGACGGGCTGATCCGCGCCGTCGAGGGGCTGTGGCCCGAGATCGGGCACGAGCCGTGGGCCGGGGGCTTTGCGCAGGTCTGGCGACCGGAGGGCCGGCCGTGGCGCCCGGGCGAGCTCATCCGGCTGCCCGCGCTGGCCGCGACGCTGCGCACGCTTGCGGCCGAGGGCTTCGACGCCTTCTACGACGGCGGGCTGGGCGAACGGATCGCCCGCGGGCTCGCGGCCGCCGGCGGAGCGCACACCGTGGCCGACCTCCGCCGCCACGCCTCCGACTGGGAGGCGCCGATCTCGGTGGCCTACCGCGGCGTTCGCGTCACCACCCACCCGCCCAACTCGTCGGGGCTGATCGCCCTGCTGCTCCTGCGCGTGCTCGAGCGGTTCAGCCTGCCGACGGGCGCGGCGTTCGACGGCCGTGGCTGGTCGTCCGCTGGCTGGATCCACCTGATGCTCGAGGCGGCCAAGCTCGCCTATCGCGACCGGGACCAGTTCCTGACCGACCCGGCGGCCCACGAGGTTCCCGTGGAGGCGCTCCTCTCCGACGGCCACGTCGAGGCGCTCGCCGCGCGCATCGACCGCGGCGCGGCGGACCGGGACCCCGAGCCGGTGCGCCGGCTGGTGGGCGGCACCATCTACCTCGCGACGGTGGACGCCGAGGGCAGCGCGGTCAGCCTGATCCAGTCGAATGCCGCCGGCTTCGGGTCGGGTCTGTTGGACCCCGAGACGGGCGTGCACTTCCAGAACCGGGGCGCGTCGTTCTCGCTCCAGCCCGGACACCGGAACCTGCTCCGGCCCGGCCGCCGGACCGCCCACTCGCTGCTGCCGGGGATGCTGTTCCGCGACGGCGAGCGGCGGCCGTGGGTGGTTGCCGGCTCGATGGGCGGCGACATCCAGCCCCAGATCCACGTCCAGCTGGTGTCCGCCCTGGTGGACGGCCGCGCCGACCTGGCGACGGCGGTGGCGGCGCCCCGCGTCACCGTGGAGCCGGACGGCTGGCTCGCGCCGCCGACCGCGGTGGAGGTGGACGGCGACCTCGCGCCGGGCGTGGAGGACGAGCTCCGCGCCCGCGGGCATCGGCTCGGGCGGGTCCCCTACGACGGCGGGCTTGGCCACGAGCACGGCATCGAGCTCGTGGACGGCGGACCGGCCGCCGACGGCTCGCTGGCGGCGATCGCCGACCCGCGGAGCGCCGGGCTCGCGGCCGTCCGTTGACGGGCCGCGCCCGGGAGCCCGGGCGGCGGAGGCGAGCCGACGCGGGTCCGGCCGGCAGCGTCCCGGTGGTATCGTCGGACGCGCCCGCGGCAGGCGACGT
>JAKAMV010000229.1 GCA_021812735.1 Chloroflexota bacterium
CGCCAGCGCGTAGTCGCGATCGTCGCGGTAGCCGTCGAAGAAGTGCTCGGCGTCGTACACCGCCTCGCGGCCGTGGTCCGCGATCCAGCCGATCGAGTCCGCGATCATGTCCAGGTTCTGCGCCGGCGTGGCGCCCAGCACCTCGGTGACGTGAAGCAGCCAGCTCTTGCCGAACACCGTGATCACCGGCGTCTCGGCCCGGACGAGCTCCTGGAGGTTCGGGTCCTGGGCCGCCGTGTTGGAGCGGTGGCGCGTGCTGCCGAACGCGGTCAGCTTGGCGCGCTCCCAGCGGATGGCCTTGGCCGCCGCGAAGAACTCGATGTCCTTGGGGTTGGACCCCGGCCAGCCGCCCTCGATGAACGGGAAGCCGTACTCGTCGAGCATCCGCGCCACGCGGAGCTTGTCCTGGAGCGAGAGGGTGATGTTCTCCCCCTGCGTGCCGTCGCGCAGGGTGGTGTCGTAGAGGGTGACGGGCTGGGCGGTCATGGCGGTGGGCTGCCTTCGTGCGCTGGTCGGGGGAAGGGTCGTGGGGTGGGGCCGGCCGGCCACCCGCGGGCGCGGGCGCCGGCCGTCAAATCGCGATCCGGTCCCCGATGACGCGGGCCATCTCCCGCGTGCCCGCCAGCGTCATCGCCGCGGCCTCGGCCGGGTGCGCCGGCAGCAGGTCGCGGGTCCGGTAGCCGTCGTCCAGCGCGCGGCTGACCGCCAACTCGATCGCCGCGGCGGCTTCGGGCTGCCCCAGCGACCAGCGCAGCATCATCGCGGCCGACAGGATGGTCCCCAGCGGGTTCGCCAGGTCCTGCCCCGCGATGTCCGGCGCCGACCCGTGGATGGGCTCGTACAGGCCGTGGCGGCCGTGCGCGGTGACCCGCGTGCCGATCGACGCCGACGGCAGCATGCCCAGCGAGCCCGCGATGACCGCGGCCTCGTCCGAGAGGATGTCGCCGAACAGGTTCTCGGTGACGAGCACGTCGAAGCTGGCCGGCCACTTGGCCAGGGTCATCGCCGCGGAGTCCACCAGCCGGTGCTCCAGCTCCACGTCGGGGAAGTCCGCGTGGACCTCCTCGGTCACCTTGCGCCACAGGCGGCTGGTGGCCAGGACGTTCGCCTTGTCCACCTGGGTCACCTTTCGGCGCCGGCCTCGCGCCAGCTCGAACGCGAGCGTGACGATTCGGCGGATCTCGCCCTCGGTGTACCAGAGCGTGTCGATGGCGGCACGCTCGCCCTCGGGCGTGGTGCGCGGCTCGGACGGCTTGCCGAAGTAGAGACCGCTGGTCAGCTCGCGGACGATCATGGCGTCCACGCCCGCGAGCAGCTCCGGCTTGAGCGGCGAGGCCGCGATGAGCTGGGGCGCGACGGTGATGGGGCGCAGGTTGGCGAACAGGCCGAGGCCGCCTCGGAGGGCGAAAAGCGCCTGCTCGGGGCGGACGACCGCGTCGGGGTTGTCCCACTTCGGGCCGCCCACCGCGCCCAGCAGGACCGCGTCGGCGGCACGGCAGGCCTCGAGGTCCTCGGGTCGGATCCCGACGCCGTAGGTGTCGATGCCGATGCCGCCGACGATCAGCTCCTGCCACGCGAAGCCGAAGCCGAAGCGGCGACCGACGGCCTCGAGCACCGAGACGGCCGCGGCCACGACCTCCGGCCCGACCCCGTCGCCGGGGATGAGGGCGATCCGGTAGGTGCGCGCTGCGTCGGCGGCGCGCACCTCCGTCACGGGAGGTCCTCCGCGATGCGCCGCCCGACGAACGCCGCGTCCACCCCGTTGATCTCCGCGCCGTGGAGCTTGTTGGCGGCCACCAGGTACGCGTCGAGCGAGGCCTCGATGATGTTGGTGGACAGGCCGTGGCCGGTGACCACGAGCGCGCCCGGGCCCTCGTCGGACGAGCGGCGGGCGCGGAGCAGCACCTGCCCCTGCGCGTCGCCGTCGCCGGAGACGGCCTTGATCTCGTACTCGGTCAGGACGGGGAACCAGCCGAGGACCGGGCGCAGGGCCTCGTCCACCGCCTTGAACAGGGCGTTCACCGGGCCGTTGCCGGTGGACTCCCCGGCCTTGGCCGTGCCCGCCACCACCAGGCTCGCCGAGCCCACTGAGTGGCCGCCCGACGAGGAGGTGATGCTCCAGCCGAGCAGCTCGATGGAGCGCGGAACCTCCGCCTTGCGCTGCTCCACGAGCGCAAGCAGGTCGGCGTCGGTGACCTCCTTCTTGGTGTCGGCCAGCGCGATCGCGGCGCGGTAGACCGCGTCGAGCTGCTCGCCCTCGACATCGATCCCCAGCTCGTGCAGCTTGCCCTGCAGACCGCGGCGGCCGGACAGCTTGCCGATCGACAGGGTGCTGCCGGACAGGCCCACCGACTGGGGCGTCATGATCTCGTAGGTCAGCGGGTTCTTGAGCACGCCGTCCTGATGGATGCCCGACTCGTGAGCGAACGCGTTGGAGCCCACGATCGCCTTGTTGGGCTGGATCGTGAAGCCGGTGAGGTAGCTCACCAGCCGCGACGCGGCGGTGATCTGCTCGGTGGCCACGGACGCGGCGAGGTCCGGGAACTGCGCCGGGCGCGTGCGCAGCGCCATGACGACCTCCTCGAGCGACGCGTTGCCGGCGCGCTCGCCAAGGCCGTTGATGGTCACCTCCACCTGCCGCGCGCCGGCCTGGACGGCCGCCAGCGTGTTGGCGGTGGCGAGCCCGAGGTCGTTGTGGCAGTGGACGCTGATCGTGGCCGCGCCGCCGATCCGGTCGCGGACGGCGCCCACCAGGCGGCCGAACTCGGACGGGATGGCGTACCCGACGGTGTCGGGGATGTTGAGCGTGGAGGCCCCGGCCTCGGTGACGGCCTCGTAGACGTCGAGCAGATAGTCCAGCTCGGTGCGCGAGGCGTCCTCGCCGGAGAACTCGATCTCCGCGTCGCGGCCCAGCGTCTGGCGGGCCCACCTCACCCAGCGGACCGCCTCGTCGAGCGCCTGCTGCCGCGTCATGCGGAGCTTGTGCGCCAGGTGGATGTCGCTGGTGGCGATGAACAGGTGGAGGTGCGGGCGCTCGGCCACCTTGATGGCCTCGACCGCGCGCTGCGGGTCGCCGTCGCGGCAGCGGGCGAGGGCGGCCACCGCGATGCCGCCCTTGGTCTCCTGCGCGATCCGCCGGACCGCCTCGAAGTCGCCGGGCGAGGCGGCGGGGAAGCCGGCCTCGATGACGTCCACGTGCAGCTTGGCGAGCTGGCGCGCGACCTCGAGCTTCTCGGCGGCGGTCAGGCCGGCGCCGGGCGCCTGCTCGCCGTCGCGGAGCGTGGTGTCGAAGATGCGGACGGCGCCGGCCGCCACGCCGGTGCCGAACCGCAGGTTCGTGGACTCGAAGGGGGTCATTTCGCCTTGCCCGCTACGGAGCTGGTGGAGGCCTGGGCGGCCGTCGCGTCGATCACCACGGGGTTGAGGAACTGCATCTTGGCCCGCAGCTCGGCCCCGACCTGCTCGATCTGGTGGTTGCGGTCACGGGCGCGGAGCTCCTGGAACTCGCCGCCGCCGGCGTCCTGGACCGCGATCCAGCGGTCGGCGAAGGCGCCGGACTGGATGTCCGTCAGCACGTCCTTCATGGCCGCCTTGGCGCCCTCGGTCACGCGCGGGCCGGAGACGTAGTCGCCGAACTCGGCGGTGTCGCTGACGCTGAAGCGCATGTAGTTGAGGCCGCCGCGGTACATCAGGTCCACGATCAGCTTGAGCTCGTGCATCGTCTCGAAGTACGCCAGCTCCGGCTGGTAGCCCGCCTCGACGAGCGTCTCGAACGCGGCCTTGATGAGCGCCGAGACGCCACCGCAGAGGAGTGCCTGCTCGCCGAACAGGTCGGTCTCGGTCTCCTCCTTGAAGGTTGTCTCGAGCACGCCCGCGCGGGTGTTGCCGTTGCCCTTGGCGTAGGCGAGCGTGCGCGCCCGGCCGGTGCCGGTGGCGTCCTGCTCCACCGCGAACAGCGCGGGCACGCCGCCGCCCTGCTCGTACACGGAGCGGACGAGGTGGCCGGGGCCCTTGGGGGCGACCATGCCCACGTCCACGCCGGCGGGCGGCTGGATCCGGCCGAACCGGATGTTGAAGCCGTGGGCGAACATCAGCAGCTGGCCGGCGCGCAGATTCGGGCCGATCTCGGCGTCGTAGACGGCCTTCTGCACGGTGTCGGGCAGGGCCACCATGATCACGTCGGAGGCCTTCACGGCCTCGGCCACCGTCATGACCGCGAAGCCGGCGGCCTCGGCATGCGGCCGGCTCTTGCTCCCCGCAGCGAGGCCGACGATGACCTTGCAGCCCGAGTCGCGCAGGTTGGCGGCGTGGGCGTGGCCCTGGGAGCCGTAGCCGAGGATCGCGATGGTCTGCCCATCGAGCGCCGACAGGTCGGCATCGGCGTCGTAGTACATCTTCGCGGTCACAGCTTGAGCGCCTCCTCGATGGACCCGGCACCGCGCAGCATCACGATGGCGCCGGTCCGGACCAGTTCCTTGATCCCATAGCCGCGCAGGAGCGCCACGAGCGCGTCGATCTCGCTCTCGGCTCCCGTCGCCTCGACGATAACGGACTCGGGGGCGATGTCGACGACCCGCCCCTTGTAGAGCTCGACGATCTTGATGACCTCGGCGCGATTGGCGTCGGTCGCGCGCACCTTGACCAGGGCCAGCTCGTGCTCGACGACCTGGTCCGCGGTGACGTCCTGGACCTTGAGCACGTCGACCAGCTTGTAGAGCTGCTTGGCCGCCTGCTCCACCGCGACGTCGTCGCCGTGGAGCGTGAGGGTCATGCGGCTGATGTGCTTGCGATCCGTGCGCGAGACCGCGAGCGAGTCGATGTTGAAGTTGCGCGCCCGCATCAGGCTGGCGACGCGGTTGAGCACGCCCGGGCGGTCCATGACCAGGACCACGAGCGAGTGGCGGCCCGCCTCGCCGGAGCCCGGGATGGGCCGAGGGGGCGGGACGGCGTGGGCGGCGGTGTCGGGGGTCATTCCTCGGGGCCTCCCCAGCTCTCGATCAGGTCGGACAGGCCCTTGCCGGCGGTCATGAACGGGAAGACGTTCTGCGCCTCCTCGATCTCGAACCAGATGAGCGCGGGGCCGTCGGTGGCCTGCGCGGCGCGGATGGCCTCGTCGGCCTGCTCGGGCGTCGTCGCCTTCCAGGAGGGGATCCCGTAGGCCTCGGCCAGCTTGCAGAAGTCCGGACCCGGCAGGTGCGAGCTGTGGTAGTTGCCGCCGTACACGATCTCCTGCCACTGGCGGATCATGCCCAGCTTCTTGTTGTCGAGGACCGCGATCTTCACCGGGATGCGGTCGGCGGCCAGGGTCATCAGCTCCTGGCTGGTCATCTGGAAGCCGCCGTCCCCCACGATCGCCCACGTCTCCGCGTGCGGGTTGCCGAGCGCGGCGCCCATCGCGGCCGGGACGCCAAAGCCCATCGTGCCCAGGCCGCCGGAGCTGATGTGGCTATTGGGGCGCTTGAACTTGGTGTAGCGCGCCGTCCACATCTGGTTCTGGCCGACGTCGGCAACGTACGTGCCCTGGTGGTCGGTGAGCTCGCCGATCCGCCCCACGACGAAGTCCGCCGTCAGAACGCCCTCGCGGCCGGAGCCGTGCCACGAGGAGGCCTCGGACTCGGCGCGCCACGCCGCGAGCTGGTCGAGATACTCGGCGCGGGCCGAGCGCTCCACGGGCCCGACGGCCTTGGTCAGGGCCTCGAGGACGCGCTTCGCGTCGCCCACGATCGGGACCTCGACCGCGACGTTCTTGCCGATCTCGGCCGGGTCGATGTCCACGTGGATGATGCGGGCGTACGGCGCGTAGGTGGACACGCTGCCGGTGACGCGGTCGTCGAAGCGCATGCCGATCGCGATCAGCAGGTCGGCGGACTGGATGGCTCGGTTGGTGTGCTTCCAGCCGTGCATGCCCATATAGCCGTAGGCGAGCGGGTCGTCCTCGTCCATGATCCCGACGCCCAGGAGCGACCAGGCCACGGGGATCTGGGTCTTCGCGGCGAAGGCGCGCAGCTCGCGCCAGGCGTCGGCGACAAGCACGCCGTGACCGGCCAGGATCAGCGGCCGCTTGGCCTCGGCGATCTCCCGGGCGGCGGTCTTGATCTGCTTGGGGTGGCCCTCGAGGGTCGGCCGGAAGCCCGGCAGGCCGGCGATGACCTCGGCCTCGGTCGGGTGCTCGGCGCGGGTCTCGGCCTGGAGGGCGTCCTTGGTGAAGTCCACGTGGACGGGCCCGGGGCGACCGTGGCTGGCGAGGTAGAACGCCTCCGCGACGACCCGCGGGATGTCGTCGGCGCTGCGCACGAGGTAGTTGTGCTTGGTCATCGGCAGCGTGATGCCGGTGATGTCAATCTCCTGGAACGCGTCCTTGCCCAGCAGCGGGCTGGCCACGTTGCCGGTGAGCACGACCATCGGGACCGAATCGAGCATCGCCGTCCCGATGCCGGTGACAAGGTTGGTGGCACCGGGACCACTGGTGCCCATGCACACCCCGACCTTGCCGCTGGCCCGGGCGTAGCCATCGGCAGCGTGGGCGCCGCCCTGCTCGTGCCGGACGAGGATGTGGCGGACCTCCGGGTAGTCCGCGAGGATGTCGTAGATCGGCAGGATGACGCCGCCCGGGTAGCTGAACAGCGTGTCCACCCCCTGGCGAACGAGGGCCTCCATCAGCGCGTCCGCCCCGATCCGCGTGCGCTTCCTGGCGCGAGCGTCGTGGAGCATCGTGCGGCGCGCCTCGTCGATCGCCGCGGCGGCAGCGGTGCCCTCGCCGGGCACGTGGCTGCGACGCTCCGACGTCGCGCTGGCGGAGTCGCCAGCGGGCGGCTTGCCTTTCGTCACGGTCATCGCTGTTCGGTCCCTTCCGTCCTCACGGTCCCGCGACCGCCCCGGACATGCAAAGACCCTCGCCACCCGGCGAGGGTCCCTTCGGTTCTCGGTGGTTCTGGCGTTATCGGCGCCCGATCCTCCGCGATCCTCCGTTCTCCCGCCGGGAGCCGGTAATGAGGAGGCCAAGAAGGTCCTCAAGACCAAGCAGGAGCGAGCGAATAAGGTCGAGGGGGGATACGCCGAGCTGGAGGTCTCGAGTGGGCACGAGCACGCGGCGGCCGTCCGTCGTCACGACGACGGCGACAGCGCGCCGGTCCCGGTTCTCGAAGAAGCCCACGTGAACTCCTGTTCGCCCACCATGCGGCGAGGTGCCGCGAGTGTACTGGCACGGTCGGGAATGGCGCAACCACCCCAACCGCAACCTTCGATCGCGCGGTTCGCATCGCGCCGCCCGTTCGCCACGCGCCGCCCGGGGTCGCGCCGCCACCCCGCATCGCGCCGGGTTTCGCGCGCGGGGCCGCTAGGGCGAGCCCGCGCCGCCCGGGTCGCGCCGTGCGAGCCGCGCCGCCCCTTCGGACCCGGAGTCCGAACTCCCGGGCGTCGGGCGTCGGCATTCGGACTCGTGGTCCGACGCGCGTCGGGCTGGGTTCGCCCAGCTGCCAACGCGATGACGCTGTTCGGACGGGGAGTCCGAGTTGGTGCGCGTGGGCGCCAACAGTTCGGACTCGTGGTCCGAGGGCGAGGCGGAACGCCGGATGAGTGACCGATAAGCGATCCCGGGTGTAATGCCGCTGTGCCCAGCCGCAACTTTGACGCCGCGATCGACCGGGCCGTCACCGCGCGCCACCGGGCCCTGGGCGAGGAGCTGCAGCGGTTCCGGGCCGATGCGGGACTGTCGCGCCTGGCGACGGCCCGGGCCGCGGGCGTGGACGATGCGTTCCTCGGGCGGATCGAGAACGGCGAGGAGCGCCCGTCGCTGGCGACCTACGAGCGGCTCGCCGCCGTGCTCGGCGCTGACCTGAGCATCAGGCTCTACCCGAACACCGGCCCCGCCATCCGCGACCGCCTGAGCGCGCCGATGCTCGAGGCGCTGCTGCGCGGCCTCCACGCCCGGTGGCGCCCCTTCACGGAAGTCCCGGTGCGCACGCCCTCGCGAGGCTGGGTTGACGCGGTCCTGCACGATGCCCGCGAGCACTGCCTGGTTGCGACCGAGATCCAGTCGGAGATCCGCCGCCTGGAGCAGCTTGTCCGCTGGCATGCGGCGAAGGCGGCCTCCCTGCCCAGCTGGGACCGCTGGCCGCACCCGGGCCACGAACCGCAGATCAGCCGCCTCCTGATCGTGCGGCGCACGCGCGCGACCCGGGCGACGGCCGACGCGTTCGCGCAGCAGCTCCGCGTCGCCTACCCCGCGCATCCGGACGACGCGCTCGCCGCCCTGGCGGGCGCCGTACCGTGGCCGGGGGCCGCGCTCATCTGGGCCGAGGTGACGGGCTCGCGGGCGCGCCTCCTCCCGGGCCGCTGATGCCCCGCCCCGGCCGCTGGGCAGGGACTCCCCGGGCCGTTGACCACGCATCCGCGGTACCCTTGTGCGCCCCGCCCACGCACCCACAGGACCGGACCATGACCGCACCCCGAACGCTCGTCGAGAAGATCTGGGACGACCACGTCGTCGCCCAGGACGAGGGCGCCCCCGCCCTGCTCGCGATCGACCTCCACCTGATCCACGAAGTCACCAGCCCCCAGGCGTTCACTGGCATCCGCCAGCGCGGCATCGCCGTGCGCCGGCCGGACAAGACGGTGGCCACGGCCGACCACAGCACCCCGACGACACCGCGGGGCCTGCCGATCCTGGACCAGATGGGCGCCGCGCAGATCAGGCAGCTCGAGACCAACTGCGCCGACTTCGGCGTCCCGATCCACGCCTACGGCAGCGACACGCAGGGGATCGTCCACGTCATCGGCCCGGAGCTCGGGCTCACCCAGCCCGGCATGACCATCGTCTGCGGCGACTCGCACACGGCCACCCACGGGGCGTTCGGGGCGCTCGCGTTCGGCATCGGCACGAGCGAGGTCGAGATGGTCCTCGCCACCCAGACGCTGCTCCAGCGCAAGCCCAAGACGTTCGAGGTGCGGGTGGACGGGCGCCTCAAGCCGGGTGTCAGCGCCAAGGACATCATCCTCGCGCTCATTGCGAAGATCGGCACCGGCGGCGGGACCGGCCACGTCTTCGAGTTCACCGGCGAGGCGATTCGCGCGCTCAACATGGAGCAGCGGATGACCATCTGCAACATGTCCATCGAGGGCGGCGCCCGGGCGGGCCTCGTCGCCCCCGACGAGACCACGTACGCGTACCTCCGCGGCCGCCGCCACGCACCCCAGGGCAAGGCGTGGGACGAGGCCGTCGTGCGCTGGCGCCAGCTGCCAACCGACGCGGGCGCGGTCTACGACAAGTCGGTCACACTCGACGCCAGCACGCTCGAGCCCATGGTCACCTACGGCACCAACCCGGGCATGGGCATCCCGGTCACGGGTCACGTCCCCACTCTCGACGAGATGCCGGACGACGCCGCCCGCCGCGGCCTCGAGAAGAGCCTCGCGTACATGGACCTCACGCCGGGCCAGGCCATCGCCGGCCAGCCGGTTGACGTCGTCTTCATCGGCAGCTGCACGAACAGCAGGATCTCGGACCTGCGGCTCGCCGCCGCGGTGCTCAAGGGCCGCCGGGTCCACGAGGGCACCCGCGTGATGGTCGTGCCCGGCAGCCAGCAGGTGAAGGCACAGGCCGAGCGCGAGGGCCTCGACGAGGTCTTCAGGGCCGCCGGCGCCGAGTGGCGCGAGGCCGGCTGCTCGATGTGCCTGGCGATGAACGGCGACCAGCTCTCCCCCGGCCAGTACGCTGTCAGCACGTCCAACCGCAACTTCGAGGGCCGCCAGGGCAAGGGCGGCCGCACGCTCCTCGCCAGCCCGCTCACCGCGGCCGCGTCGGCGATCAACGGCGTCGTCACCGATCCCCGCACCATCGAGGGTGTCGAGGACCTCGTGACCGTCGGCGGAGGGTACTGAGCATGGCTGAGCCGTTCCGCTCGTTCTCGAGCAAGATCGTCCCTATCCGCGCCGAGAACGTGGACACGGACCAGATCGTCCCCGCCCGCTACCTCAAGGTCACCAACAAGGACGGCCTCGCGGACGCGCTGTTCCACGACTGGCGCTACAACGAGGACGGCACGCGCAAGGAGCCCGGCTTCGTCATCGACGACCCGCGCTACGCGGGCGCTCGGATCATCGTCGCCGGCGACAACTTCGGCAGCGGCTCGTCCCGCGAGCACGCCCCGTGGGCCCTGCGCGCGTGGGGCATCCAGGCGGTCTTCTCCACCAGCTTCGCGGACATCTTCCGCAGCAACAGCCTCAAGAACGGCGTGCTGCCCATCGTCGTGGACAAGGCGACCCAGGAGCGGCTGTTCGAGATGGCCGAGGCCAACCCCGACGGCGAGGTGCGCATCGACCTGGCGGAGCAGGGCGTGCTGCTGCCTGACGGCACGACGCTGGACTTCGAGATCGACCCGTTCGCCAAGATGATGCTGCTGGCCGGCCAGGATGAGATCGGCTACGTCCTGGCGCAGGAGGAAGCGATCGGCGACTGGGAGACGGCCCACCCGTCCCCGGTGGACACCCGGCTCGGGACGACGCTCGCCTGCTGACGCGGGCACCATGGCCTCCCCGACCGCCTCACGCTGGCGGTTCCTCGGCTTGGTGGTCCCCGCCCTCGACGCCAAGGCGGGCCTCCTCGGGACGCGCCACCGCCGCGCGATGGCCGACGCCGAGGTCGCGGCCTGCTCGGCGATGTTAGGCTCGCTGCCCGAGGTGGTGGCGGCGTGGAGCGACGGCAACGTCGCCCTCGAGGCCGAGGTGGTGGTTGCGGACCGACCGCTCGCGCGGCTGGCCCGGGTCGGCGGCGGCTGGTGGGCGGATCCGGGCGGGTCCGCCAGCCTGGTCGGGCCCCACCTGTCGGCGCCGCGCGACTCGGTCATGCTCCTCTACCCGTCCGACGGCGACCCGGCGCTTCGCGGCGCCTGGGGCTACACCTGGGGCGAGGTCGAGATGTTCGGCGGGGCCGGCTTCTCCGCGATCGTGTCGGACCCGTGGCCGGGCTGGGCCACCATCGAGGACCCCGCGCACGGCTTCGTCCACGAGTGGCTCCACCAGGTGGAGGCCGTGTATCGCCGGCTGGGGCTGGGCGCGGACGACCTGCCGGACCTGCACGACGTGGCGGACCGCCGAACGACCCGCGCGGGCGCCGCCAACCGCGCGGAGACCTACGTGGAGCATGAGCGGCGTACCGGGTCCTGGCGGCCGTGGTACCGCGACTACATGACTGGCACGGTGGGGCCCAAGACCGGCGAGACGATCCGCGTGCGCGGCCTGACGCGCGAGCGCTGGCTGCGCCGGCCGAACCCGGGCTGACGCGAGGGAACCGATGCGCGGCTGCCATCGTCTGGCGCCCATGACGCCTCGTCCCCGCCACCTCGCCGTCCTCCCC
>JAKAMV010000230.1 GCA_021812735.1 Chloroflexota bacterium
AACATCGGCTCCTGCACGGATGTTGTCGCCCATCAGCTTGACGGCGGGAACCTCCAGATCCACTCGGGCCTGAAGTCCTGATCCGTGCTGAAGGCCGTGCCCGCCATCCCTGATGCGGGCACGGCCCCCCTGCCCCTCGGCGGCCGAGTGGCCGAGGCCCGGTCCCCGCGACGGTCGCGGGAGCGTGCGGTCCAGCCCTCTTCATCCGACGGCTCCGGCCGGCATCGATGCGCCTCCCGAGCCCGGGACCGATCGGGGCGTGGCGCAACGGCGGCGCACGTGCTTCGGGAGTCGCCGAGGCGGGAGCGGTGGAGCCGGGTCCCCTGTTGTGAGCACGAACCCGCGAGCGGTGAAGGCGCCGACTACTGCGCGGTTCGCGCCGGGCAGGCCCGCGTCGACGCCGGTGTTGAGCCGGTGGAAAGGCCCTTTGCTAACGGTATTGCGTGATAGCGTTAGTTGCGCTCCCTCTAGTGAACGATCCTGAGGATATGGCCCGATGATCCGTGGGCTGACCGGCACCTACTCCGCGAGCAGCGACAGCGGGGAGGTCGTGCGCGCCTTCCGGCCGGCGGACCTGCCGCCGGCCCCACCGATCGAGTGGACCGGCGAACGCCAGCGGCTCTTGGAGTGCGCGACGCTCGCCCTCGGACGGCTCGACGCGGTGTCCACGCTCCTGCCCGACACGATGCTGTTCCTGTACAGCTACGTCCGCCGCGAGGCCGTCCTCTCCTCGCAGATCGAGGGGACCCAGTCGTCGTTGTCGGACCTCCTGATGTTTGAGCTCGACGTCGCCCCTGGCGTGCCCCTCGACGACGTGGTAGAGGTGTCGAACTACGTTGCCGCGCTGGAGCACGGCCTTGCCCGGCTGCACGAGGGGTTCCCGCTCTCGAACCGGCTGGTGCGCGAGATGCACGGCCTGCTCCTCGCCAGCGGCCGCGGCTCCCGCAAGGAGCCCGGCGAGTTCCGGCGTTCGCAGAACTGGATCGGCGGCACGCGCCCGGGCAACGCCGCGTTCGTGCCGCCGCCCGCGACGGAAGTTGCGGCCTGCATGGGTGCGCTCGAGCTGTTCATGCACGACCCGGACCCCGGCGTGCCGGAGCTCGTCCGCGCCGCCCTCGTCCACGTCCAGTTCGAGACGATCCACCCATTCCTCGACGGAAATGGCCGCGTCGGGCGGCTCCTGATCCCCGTCATGCTGGCGCACGCCGGCATGCTGCGCCAGCCACTCCTGTACCTGAGCCTGTATCTCCGCGAGCACAGAGACGAGTACTATCGGCTCCTCGGCCAGGTCAGGACCGACGGCGACTGGGAGGCGTGGGTCGACTTCTTCCTCGAGGGCGTCGAGCAGACCGCCAGTGGTGCCGTAGCGACGGCGAACCGCCTGCTGGCGTTGATGCGCGCGGACCGGACGCGGGTCGCGGGCCTGGCGAGGTCGGCCAGTGCGGCATCGCGAGTGTTCTCGATCCTCTGCGAGCGGCCGATCGCGTCGGTGGGGGATGCGGCCTCGCGACTAGGCGTCTCCCTGCCCACCGCGATGCGGGGGATCGAGGCCCTGGCTGACATTGGTGTTGTCAGCGAGATTACCGGGCGCCAGCGCGGTCGCCTCTACGCCTACGACGCGTACCTCGCGATCCTGACGCGCGAGCCGGCGGCGACGGGACACCTGGTGCCGCAGCCCTAGACGGAACGCGGAGACGACCCGCGAATGATGGGATCGTCACGCTCCTCACCCGCGCGTGACCCCTCGGTTCATCACCGGACGCCAGTCGCGCGGCGGGCGCAGACTGGGTGGGTCTTGCTGGTCGGCCCGCTGGTCGCACCCGATCCGCCGGCTGGAACCGCGAGCGGCATAGGCTCTCATCCGACGGCTCCGGCCGGCATCGATGCGCCTCCCGAGCCCGGGACCGATCGGGGCGTGGCGCAACGGCGGCGCACGTGCTTCGGGAGCCGCCGAGGCGCGAGCGGTGGAGCCGGGGCCCCTCTGAGCACGGAAGCGCGAGCGGTGAAGGTGCCGATTATCGTGCGCTTCGCGATCGCGTCAGGCACCCGGGCTCGCGACCGTCCGGCGCGGCAGCGATCCGCGCGCTGCTACCTCCAGGTCGCAGGTCGCGTTACCGAGCGGCCCGACGCCAGGTGGACGGTATCGGGGAGCTGGCAGCGTGCGAGGAGCGCCGGGTCGAGTCGGCCATAGGTCGTGGCCGCCAGGGCGAGGTCGCTGTGCACGTCCCGCGGGTTCCTGACGTGAACCGGGCCGTACCGCCGGTTCGCCTCGCGGATAGGCTCGACCAGGTCGGAGTCTCCGGAGATGACGATCGCCTCGTCGTAGAGGCCGTCCTGACCGTCGAGCAGGAGCCGGGTCGCGATGTTGACGTCTGAGCCCTTCTCCTCCGTCTTCCACACGAGGGCGGTCCTGGGGCCGTGGTTGGGAGGGGCGACCAGAGCCATGCGGACCTCGTGCGCGGTGAAGTGGCCGAACTCGACCGTCACGGTCGGGAGCGTCTCGATGGCCTTGAGGTAGAGCCGCTGACGCATCTCCGAGGTCGGATCGGGGACCCGGAGGACCTTGGCCGTGAAGTAGCGCACCGTCACCGTGTCAGCAGGCCGAAGGGCCGCTCCCAGCGCTGCGAGGTCGAGCCATCGAACCGCGCGGTTCGGCTTCAGCAGGGCGTAGTAGAGGTTGAACCCGTCGATGTAGACCGTGACGCGCTGCACGCCGATCATCGTTCAGTCGCCTCTCGCCCAAGAGAAAACCCGACGGGCGGAACCGCCGGGTGTGTACCGGTAGTGTTGCGTCGCGGGATCCGAGTGTCAAGTTGGGAATGGTCACCGGTCGCCGGTACGAACGGGCCAGCTAGTGTCGCGCGCCAGAATCGTCTTGAGTCTTGCGGACGGCCTTGGCGAGGATCTCGTCCGCTGACTTGACCCAGGTGAAGGGTGAGGCGCCAGCGTTCCACTCGCGGGTGAAGCGCTCGATGGCGGCGGTGAGGACGCGGGTGTTCTCGAAGCTGCCGCGCCGGATGGCCTGGCGGGTCAGGATCCCGAACCAGGTCTCGATCTGGTTCATCCAGGACGCGCTGGTCGGCGTGAAGTGGAACGTGAAGCGCTTGTGCCTCGAGAGCCAGGCCTGGACATCGGGCGTCTTGTGGGTGCTGACGTTGTCGAGCACGACGTGGACCTCGCCCCGCCGATACGTGCGGGCGAGCAGGCCGAGGAACGCGAGGAAGTCGTCGCCCGTGTGGCGCTCGCGGGCCTGGTTCGTGACCTGCCCGGTCCCGACCTCGAGCGCCGCGAACAGGCTGAGGGTCCCGTTCCGCTTGTAGTCGTGGGTGTGGCGCTCGACCTGGCCGGGCCGCATCGGCAGCATCGGCCGGGTCCGGTCGAGCGCCTGGATCTGGGTCTTCTCGTCGACCGAGAGCACGATCGCCCGCTCGGGAGGGGCGAGGTAGAGGCCGACCACGTCGGTGACCTTGGCCACGAGCTGCGGGTCGCGGCTGTACTTGAACGTCTCGACCCGGTGCGGTTTGAGCCGCCCCTCCTGCCAGACCCGGGCCACGGTGGACGGGCTGACCCCGACCCGCTTCGCGAGGCGGCGGGTGCTCCAGTGGGTGGTGCCCTCGGGCTTGGTGAGCGTCTCGGCCAGGATCTGCTCGCGGACCTCGCGGCCGTACGTCCGGGGCCGGCCAGGGTGGTGCGCGTCGGCAAGGCCGTCGAGGCCCTGCTCCCTGAACCGTCTCCGCCACAGCAGGACCGTCGGGACCGAGACGCCGAGCTCGCTCGCGATCTCGACGTGGGCGGCCCCCTCGGCTGCTCGCAGGATGATCCGCGCCCGTGTCACGGAGCGCTGCTCGGTGGTGCCCGCCCGGGTCATCGCCCGGAGGGCCTCGGCTTCGGACTCGCTGACGGCCAGTCGGGGCGCGGGATGGGCTGCCATGGCCGGCAGCGTACGCGTTCCCGATTCAAGAATCAAGACTATTGCGCGTCAGGACACTAGGATACGGGGCGAGGTCAGCCGGCGCCTCGCGTCGACGCGTCGCCCGGCGTACCGCCAGAAGGGCAGAAGAGCGGCAGGCGCCCGGCGTCCCGGGCTGTCGGTGCGGCGGATTGCCAGCGGGTTCAATCGGAAGGGGCGGACGGATGGGGCGGCTCCCCGCATTCCTGGCTGCGGCTGCCATCGTGCTCGGCGCCTGCGCTGGACCGCCTCCGCCGACCCCGCCCACCGCGACGGGACTGGTGGTGCCGACGCTGAGCGTCGCCAACGGGACCACGATCACGGTCATCGTGGCGGTCAACGGCGCCGTGGTGGCGACGGTCCCCGCCGGCGAGACCGACGATCCCATCGTGGCCCCGCTGCCGCCCCAGCCCTGGACCGTGGAAGCGCGCTCGCCGGGCGGGCGGGTGCTCGCGGCGCTGACGGCTGGCCGGGCGCAGGCGGTCTCGGCGGCCGAGAGCGTGTCGGCCTTCGCGGACCTCGCCTGCGGGCCGCTCGCGCTGTGGGCCGGCGGACCGCGCGGCGATCACCCGGCCGCGAGCCCCGCATCGCCGGGGCCCTGCGACTGACGGCCGGAGAGCAGCTGCCTTCGTCAACCCCCTGGGTCGGCCTCAGGAACCCTCGAGCCCAGGCACGTCGAGGAGCGGGATCCCGTCCGCGGGCGTGAAGCCGAAGACGCGGCCGAGAAACCCGAGCTCAGCCCGGTACTGGGCGCGCCGGCTCTCGGCTCGGCGGAACCCGTGGCCCTCCCCCTCGAACCGCATCGCGACGTAGGGGTGACCGGCGGACCGGAAGGCCGCCTCCATGACGTCGAGCTGTGACGGCGGCACGACGCGGTCGTCGAGGCCCTGGAGCAGGAGCAGGGGTGCCCGGATCTGCCCGAGCGCGTGAATCGGCGACCGCTCGCGCCAGACGCTGCGGTCGTCGCCCCACGGACCGACGAGCTGCTCCTCGTACCGCGACTCGAACTTGTGGGTGTCCTCGTGGATCAGCTCGAGGTCCGCGATGCCGTACAGGCTGATGCCGGCGGCGAAGACCTCCGGCCGGAAGGCGAGACAGGCCAGGGTCGTGAAGCCGCCCGCGGAGCCGCCGCGCACCGCCATCCGCGCGGGGTCCACGTCGCCGCGCTCCGCGAGGAACCGGGCGACCGCCGTGGCGTCGTCCACGTCGACCACGCCCCAGCCCCCGTTGAGCGCATCGCGGTAGGCGCGCCCGTAGCCGTCGGAGCCGCGGTAGTTGACATCGGCGACCGCGATCCCGCGCGAGGTGAAGAACGCCCGGTCGAGCGACAGCGCCGACGACGTGGAGCTGGTCGGCCCGCCGTGGACGAGCACCAGCAGCGGGGGCTTCTCCCCGGCCGGCGCCTCGGCGTGTGCGTTCGTGGGACGGAAGAACAGCGCGTGCGCCGATGCACCCCCCGAGGTCGGGAAGGTGATGGCCTCGCCCTCCGGGAGGACCGCAGGGTCGAGCGGCGCGGGCAGCGATCGCGCCAGCACGCCGGCCGGTTCGCCTGCCCGGCCATCGAGGCGCACGAGCGCTGCGCCGTCGTGCGGGCCGGCCGCCACCACGAGGACGGCACCGGCGCCGACCGTGAGCCCGTCGAACTCGGTGAACGGGGTGGCGATCTCGACGACCGCCCCGTCGGGGTCGATGCGGACCAGCCGGTCGCGCCCCTGGGCCCGCGGCGCCGCCAGGATCGCCCCGTCGGGCAGGAAGGCGTATGACGATTCGCCGAACACCCATGCCGGGTCGGCGAACTCCGAGGGCATCGGCGCGACCGCCCGCTTCGCGACGCCCGACGGCGCGGCTGGGTCTCCCTCGAAGGCGTACAGGTTCCACCAGCCCGTCTCATCGGACACCGCGTGGAGCACGCCCGAAGGCGACCACTCGGGCTGGGCCACGGAGACTCCGTCGCCGCCCGCCAGCGTCCGCGGCGAACCCAGGGAGCCGTCCTCGGCCACGGGCGCGAGGCGCAGCCTCGAGGCGTCCCAGGGCATGCCGGGCAGGTCCCACTCCAGCCAGGCGAGCCAGCGGCCGTCGGGCGAGAAGCGAGGGCTGGAGACGAAGTCGCTGCCGCTCACGAGCACCCTGCCCGGACCGTCGGACCCGTCGAGCCCCAGCGCGACGATCTCGTTGACCACCAGCCGGTGGTCGTTCGGACGGTCCGCGTCATGGGTCTCGCGGACGGCCACCAGCCGCGGGCGGTGCGGGTCGAGCCGGAGGTCGGCGTACCGCCATGGCCCCTCCGGGGTGATCGCCGCCGGGTCGACGGCGCCCTCGCGGTCGAGACGGTACAGGCGGCCGTCGGCATGGCTCGACGCGATCACCACGTCGCGGCCGACCGTGAACGACCCGCCGCCGTACTCGTGGACGCGGTTGCCCACGCGGAACGGGTCGGGCGTCAGTTCGTGCGTGGCGCCGTCGGGCGCGCGCCGGAGCAGCGTCCTCCGTCCGGCCTGCGTCGGCCGGCTCTCGAGCCAGAACAGGTCCTCGCCGGCGGCCCAGGGCTCGGTGATCGAGACGGCCGCGCCCGCGACCAGCTCAACGCTGATCGGCGAGTGCCAGCTCCCGTACGGTGTGATGGTCGTGCCCACCGTGGTGTGCCCTCCGTGGTGGTCGTGGTCCGCAGCGGCGGAGCGGCGCAGACGGTGCTAGGTCCCGTGCTGCCAGCTGGAGACGTACTCGAGCTGTTCGGGCGTCATCGGGTCGAGCGTGATGCCGAGCGCGGCCAGCTTGAGCCGCGCGACCTCAGCGTCGATGGCCTCGGGCACCACGTAGACCTGCGGCGAGAGGTCGGCATGGTGCTTGGCCACGTACTCGGCCGACAGCGCCTGGTTGGCGAAGCTCATGTCCATCACGGCGGCAGGGTGGCCCTCGGCCGCGCTGAGGTTGACCAGCCGGCCCTCGGCAATGAGGTTGAGCCGCTTGCCGCCGATGTCGAACTGCTGGACGTTCTCGCGCACCTCGCGGACGTGGCCCTCGGCCATCTCGCGCAGCGCCGGCAGGTCCAGCTCCGCGTCGAAGTGGCCAGAGTTCGCCATCAGCGCCCCGTCCTTCATGGCGGCGAAGTGCTCGCGGCGGAACACGTTGACGTTGCCCGTGGCCGTGACGAACAGGTCGCCCCAGGGTGCCGCCTGGCCCACGGTCATGACCGGGTAGCCGTCCATGAGCGCCTCGAGCGCGCGGACCGGGTCCACCTCCACCACCGCGACGTGGGCGCCGTGGCCCGCCATCCGGCTCGCGATGCCGCGGCCCACCCAGCCGTAGCCGGCCACCACCACGTTGCGGCCGGCGATCAGGATGTTGGTCGCCCGCAGGATGCCGTCGATCGTGGACTGGCCGGTGCCGTAGCGGTTGTCGAACAGGTGCTTGGTCTGCGCCTCGTTGACCGCGACCACCGGGAAGGCGAGGGCACCGTCCGCGGCCATCGCGCGCAGGCGGATGACGCCCGTCGTGGTCTCCTCGGTCCCCGCGAGGACGCCAGGCAGGAGGTCGCGGCGCTCGCTGTGGAGGAGCGAGACCAGATCGCAGCCGTCGTCCTGGGTGATCTGCGGCCTGGTGTCGGCGACAGCACGGAGGTGTGCGTAGTAGGTGTCCCGGTCCTCGCCGCGCCGGGCGTACGTCGAGATGCCGTACTCGGCGACCAGCGCGGCGGCCGTCGGGTCCTGCGTGGACAGCGGGTTCGATGCCGCGAGGTGGACCTCGGCGCCGCCGGCCTTGAGCGTCCGCATCAGGTTCGCGGTCTCGGTGGTCACGTGGAGGCAGGCCCCGATCCGGAGCCCCTCCAGGGGGCGCTCCCGCTCGAATCGCTCGCGGATCAGCCGGAGCACGGGCATCTCGCGCTCGGCCCACTCGATCCGGCGCACGCCCTCGACGGCGAGGGCGAGGTCGGTCACGTCGTGGGGCACGTGGCTGGCGGTGTCGGTCATCAGGGCTCCTCGGGGGGCTCGGGCTCCGGCCCGGCGGCGGGCTCGCCGCTGTCGGCGATGAGTTCGCTTGAGGGGTCGGCAGGCAGCTCGATCGGATGCGCCTGATCGTAGGTCAGCTGGGCCCCCGGGGCGGGTCGCGGGCCGAAGAAGCGGCGGAACGGGCCGGGCAGCAGCGGCCACGCGGGGGCGATCCGGCGGATCAGCCGCTCCTCGAATCGGCAGTACTCGAGGTACCCCAGCGCCCGATACGCGGCGATCGCAGGCGGGTTGTCCGCCCGGACGTTGAGGACGACGTCGTCGCAGTAGCGCAGCAGCTCGGCGGTGACCGCGGACGTCACCGCCTTGGCGAGGCCCCGGTTGCGGTGGTCGGCGTGGGTCATCACGTTGCCCACCACGCCCATGCTCGCCTCGCGCGAGACGACATGGGTGCCGGCGGCCGCCACCAGCCGACCGCCGGACCGGATGCCGAAGTAGACGCCCTCGGCCACCGCGCCCGACGGCAGCCATGCGGCAAAGCCCAGCTGGTACAGCCGGTTCAGCTCCCCCACCTCGACCGGGAGCAGGCGCTCGACCGGCGCCGGGTGCGGGCGGAACGCGCCGCGGTCCACTCGCATGCGGATCATCGCGGGTCCGGGCTCCACGCGGTACCACTTCGCTGCCGCCGGGAGGGCGGAGGCGGTCACGGAGAGGTAGGCGGCGCGCGGCCGGAGGACGTCGCGCAGGATCGCGGCGATGCCGTCGTTATGGCCCATCGCGAACATGGACTGGGGCGTGGGCCCCGCGTACTCCATGCCCACCGCGATGAGGTGGTTGCCGGCCATGGCGACGGCCCAGCGGGCCCGGCCGAACTCGCGCTCGTCCAGGTCGCAGACCGCGTAGGCGGCGAACAGGCGGTCGCGCTCGAGGAAGCCGCGCAGCACCGCGCGATCCGTGCTCGGGCGTGCGACGATCGGGCGCCCGGCGGCGACGGCCGTCACCGCGCGTCCTCGGGGCCCGGCGCGCCCTCGGGGCCCGGCGCGTGCCCGTCGTCGACCGCGGACACGTCGACCGCCGCGCCTTCGCCGGACTCGGGCCAGGCCGGGGCATCGGCCTGCGCCGCGGGTGGCTCCGTCTCCGCGGCCGGCGCAGCCTCCCCGGCTGCGGCACCCACCAGGCCGCTCGCCAGCTCGAGGATGGCGGCCTGGCGGGCGGCCCGCTCGGCTGCCCGGCCCTCCTGCGCCGCCTCTGTCGCGGCCTGCTCGGCCGCCGTCGCCTCGGCTGCCGCCGCCTCGGCCGTGCGCTGGCGCTGCTCCATCAGGGCCCTGAAGCCGCGGGCCGCCATGCGCCGGGCCGCCGACCGCGCAGCCGCCTCGGCGATCGCCGGCCCGAACGGCGGGCGCAGCACGCCCTCATCGGTGATGAACGCGGCGACCATCGCCGCGGGGACCACGTCCGTCATCGGGTTGCGGATGTGGACGCCCTCGGGCGCGATGCGCTGGCCCCCGAATGCGAGGACCATGGACGGGCGCGCGTCCTCGACGACCAAGTCGTCGCCGCTCGCGATCGCGAGGTCAAGGGCGGTTGTCGCCACGCACACGATGAAGGGCACGTCGGCCGCCTGCGCCGCCAGCGCCAGCGGGTAGGCCCCCACGGGCGTGGCGACGTCGCCGTTGGCGGCGATTCGGTCGGCCGAGACGAGCACGCATTCGACCTCGCCCGAGGCGATGCAGCCGGGCGCGGCCGCGTCGGTCACCAGGGCGTGGGGCACACCCGCCTGGCCCAGCTCCCAGCACGCGATGCGGGCTCCCGCCAGCCAGGGTCGCGACTCGGCGACCAGGGCGTGGATCCGCTGGCCGGCGTGGTGGCGGCTCGTGATCACGCCGAGCGCGGTGCCGAACACGCCACTGCCCAGGGCGCCGGTGCTGCCCGCCGTCAGCACGTGGAGCGAGGCGGCGGGCCCGCCTGGAAGGGCGCCCGGGGCATGCTCGGCGATCCGGCCGTGATCCTCGGTGGCCTCGATGATGATCTCCTCGGCCTCGCGCCGGAGGGCGTCGGCGAGCACCTTCCCGTCCGCGTCGACCGGGAAGTCGTCCACGACGGCGAGCATCCGGTCCAACGCGAGCCCCATCTGCGCCGACGCGGGCCGGTTCATCCGGAAGGCGTTGGCCGAGCCTCGGATCGTCGCCCGCCGGGCGAACGGCCGCGAGTCCCAGGCCCGCGCCGCCACGAGGGCCACCGTCGACGCGGCCAGCTGCGCCTGGACGGCCGCGCCGAGCACGGCCCCGTCGTTGATCGCGTTGACCCCGTCGGCCGCCCCGGCGATCTCGATCTCCTGGAGGATGTCGGGCAGCTGGCGCTGGTCCCAAGCGAAGACGGCGTCGTCCTCGAAGCGGAACGGCGCCCGATAGCCCGCGGTGTTGGCCAGGTACGGACCTTGGGCCCGCGGCCCGGGAACCGCGGGCGCGGCTCCGCCGCCAGACGCCGCCGCGCCCCCCATCCCGAGCAGCTCCTGGGCGGCGGAGGCGGATTCGGCCTGCAGGGTGCGGGCTGCCCCGATCATCGACCCGACGGAGCCGGCGACGTCACCCGCGAACAGCCGGAAGAATCGGCGCCGGTTCGGGTCGGCGGGGACGGGCTCGTCGGGCATCGGGCGGGCGCTCGACCGCTGGCTCCGGCTCAGTACCGGATGACGCTCGTGACCTTGCGCCCCTCGAGCCGCTCGCGGCCGTTGAGGAACTCGAGCTCGACCAGGAACGCCAGGCCGACCACCTCACCCTTGAGCCGCTCCACCAGCTCGATCGTGCCGTGGACGGTGCCGCCCGTGGCGAGCAGGTCGTCCACGATCAGCACCCGCTGGCCGGCCTGGATGGCATCGCGGTGGATCTCGAGGGTGTTCGAGCCGTACTCGAGCGCGTACTCGACGGTCAGCGTGTCCGCCGGCAGCTTGCCCAGCTTGCGGACTGGGACCAGGCCCGTGCCGAGCTCGTAGGCCATGGGCGAACTGAAGATGAAGCCGCGCGACTCCATGCCGACGACGAGGTCCACCTTCTCGTGGCGGTACGGCTCGAGCATCAGCTCGATCGCCTCGCGGTAGGCCGCCGGGTCCTTCAGCAGCGTGGTGATGTCGTAGAACAGGATGCCGGGCTTCGGGAAGTCGGGAATCTCGCGGATCTTCGCGCGAAGCGTCTCGGCGGACATCGGGTGGAGTACCTCCGCAGGTGGCGCGTCGCCGTCGGGCAAGGTCGCCCGCGCCGGACGGCTAGTCTACCGCAGCCGCCCCGCGTCCCCCGCAGGCGTCGCGCTGCCGAGGCGCCCGGACGCGAGCGCGCCGAGCCCCGCCACCAGCGCCGTCATCATGAACACGGCAGCCAGCGCCCAGCCCAGCCCGTCCCCCCCGGCGCGCGTGCCGGCGGCCGCGATGGCACCGCCCGCGCCGACGCCCAAGAT
>JAKAMV010000231.1 GCA_021812735.1 Chloroflexota bacterium
CCGGGCCAGACGTCGAGGTCCACGCCGCGGAGCGCGGCGACCTCGAGCCGCCCGGTGCTGTAGATCCGCGTCACGCCGCGCAGCTCGATGACGGGCACGGCCCCTCCTGCCGCCGTCGCGGGCGAGCTGAAGGCGCCCGCCTCGGGGGGTGCGAACGTGGTCCCGCCCACCGTCAGCCGCCCGCCGGGTGCGGCTGGGGGCAGCGACTGACGCCCGAGAGGCTGCCGCCACCGCCACCGGCGCGCCGTGTGCCGGTCCGCGCGGTCGGATGGAGCCCGACGACGGTGAGAGGGTGGGTGCCGGTGAGGCGGAGCCGCATGCGAATCCTTTCGGGCGGAGCCGGACGCTGGAGGGGTGACGTCAAAGGTGATCGCTCAGGATGCTGCCGAGCGCGCCTGAAAGCCGTCTGAGAGCGCCCGACGCTTTCGGACGCCGAACAGCTGCACCGCCGGCTGGGACCCCCGGCCACATGTCGCGCACCGAGGGCGAGGGTCGGCCCCTCGCGCCGGCCGCGGCTAGGCGCCCTGGCCCGCCGCGGCCTTGTCGATCAGCGCCTTGGCGTCGTTGATCGGGATGGCGAAGCCCAGGCCCTGGGCGTTCGTGGACACCGCGGTATTCAGCCCGATCACGGAGCCTGTCGCGTCGAGGAGCGGTCCGCCACTGTTGCCGGGGTTGATCGCCGCGTCCGTCTGGATCAGGTTCTTGAGCGTGGAAGGCTGTCCGGTGACGTCGTCGCGCACGGTCACCGTCCGGCCCAGGCCCGACACGATCCCGCGCGTCACGGTCTCGGTGTAGGTGCCGAGCGGGCTCCCGATCGCGAGTGCCGTCTCGCCTACCTGGATCCTGGAGGAATCGGCGATCCGCGCCGGCGTGAGCCCCGTCGCGTCGATCTTGATCAGCGCTAGGTCGTTGTCATTCGCGATCTGGATCACCCTGGCCGGGTACTCCTTGCCGTCCTCGAGCGCGACGGTCAGCGTCTGGCTGCCCTCGACGACATGGCGATTGGTCAGGATGTAGCCATTGGCGGTCAGGATCAGGCCAGAGCCGATCCCCTGCGTCGTGCCGAAGTTGAACCCGTTGGCGCTGACGCCGTCGGCGGTGACCGTGACAACCGACCTCTGGGCATCGGCCACGATCGCGGTGATGTCCGTGCTCTGGATCGTGGTGCCGGTGGTGGCGGCCGACTGGGCGGGCGTGGCGTCCGCGGTCGCCGGCGTGGCAACCGCAGCCTCCTCGGGGACCAGCTGTCGCACCAGGAGCGCGGTGCCCCCCGAGGCGACGACCGCCGACAGGACGCCGACGGCGAGCAGCGTGCCGATTCCCACGCCGCGCGAGCGGCGCGTGGTCGACGACGGCGCGCGGTCCGGCGTCGGCGCGAAGCTCGGTGTCCAGGCAGCGGGCGGCACCGGCGAGCTCGGGGGCTCCGCCGGCCGCGCCCACGCCGCCGGCGGCGGCGCGGTCTGGTCCTGGCCCGAGGGCTCCGGGCTGGCTGGCGGGACGGGCAGGGTCATGGCGGGTGCAGGCTCCACTTGCGAGGCGCGCACGACGATTGTGACCCAGTCAACCCAGAGCCGCTGAGATTGCCCTGAGATGCCGCCTGCAGCGGGGCTCGGCGCACCACCCATGCGCGGGGCGTGAGCAGCCGTCACCGGCGTAGCCGTCGAGCGCCAGCGTCAGGCGCCGGCCTTGTACGGGTAGGTGACCCATCCCTCCACCGCGGCGGCGTGGTGGTCCGGGCGGCCCGGCACCCGCGAGCGCCCGGGCTTGTAGTGCAGCACCGCCGAGACGGGCGCGCCGCCCGCGGCTCGGACCCGGGCCAGCACCTCGGTCATCGTCTCGCCGGTCTCCCAGACCTCGTCCACCACGAGGACCCGCTTGCCCGCGAGCAGGGTCGCATCGGGGAAGTGGAGCACCCGCGGCTCGGGGTGCGTGCCGCCCTCCGACCGGTAGAACTCCACGCCCGCAACCAAGATCTCCCGCAGGTCCAGGCGGTAGGCGAGCATGCCGGACGGCACGAGGCCGCCCCGCGTGATCGCCAGGACGAGGTCGTAGTCGCGCCCGACCTCGGCCGCCAGGGCCGCGACGAGCCGGTCGAGGTCGTCCCAGGTCAGAACAAGCGCATCCGGCACACTGCCATGATGCGGCACGCGCTGGCCCGGTGCGGCGCAACGGGTCAGCCGGACGGGCCGGTGAGGCTCAGGGTCACGGTGCAGATGGCCGTGACCCTGAGCGTGACGCGGACGGGGACTGCCAGATGCAGACCGCCACCCGGTCACTGGGCCGCTCGATCTCGTGGTGGACGGCCTCGGCCTCGCGGGCGGGCGCGTCGGTCGCCGCGGCGGAGGCGGAGGCGGTCGGCGCGCTTTCGAGGGCGGTCATCCGATGCCCTCCCCGACTCGGGCCACGACCTCGACGGGCGCGTTCCGACCGGGGCTGAAGACGTGCGCGGCGCAGGCGGCGCACGGCGCGAACGAGTAGACGATGCACAGCGCCTCGAGCGGGCGCCCTACGTCCGAGACGGGCGTGCCGGCGAGCGCGGCCTCGATCGGGCCGCGGAGGCTCGAGGCGTCGCGCGGCGAGAGGTTCCAGGTCGACACGTCGAACACCGACCTGCCGTCGGGTACAGGAGCTTGCCCAGCCGACGTCGCGCACGAGCTCGGGCGCCGTGTTCCTCGCTGCCGCCCCATCGGTCGAAGGGGCACGGTCGATGCGCTGGACTCCGCGGCCGAGCCGTCCGGGAGGGCAGATCGCCGAGATGGCGCACTCCCCTGAGCATCCCGTCGGTCCGGCGCCGCTCCCCTGCCCGACGCGATCAGCGGGCTGGCAAGCCGGGCGACAGGAAGGCCCCCCGGGTCGCCCGGAGGGCCTCGGTCGGGCGCGGGAGGGTGGTGAGCCCGCAGGGATTCGAACCCTGAACCTAGGGATTAAGAGTCCCCCGCTCTACCGTTGAGCTACGGGCCCAGACCGGCGGGAAGGATAGCGCATGTCGTGAGCCCCGCGCGAAAGCGAGCGTCGGCGGGCCGCTCAGATCTGGCGGCTGACCACCACCCGCCGGCCGCCGCCACGTCGCGAGTCCCGCGCCGCAGCAGGCTGCGGGCCGTCGCACGGAGCCCGCCCTCGCGGACGGGCACCGAGAAGACCTTGCGCAGGTCGCGGACCCGGACCGCGGCGTCCTCGCTCACGGCCGCTCGAGCCGCTTGTCGAGGAACAGGCCCGCAAGCTCGTACCCGAGTCGCTCGTAGAGGCGGATCGCGCCCGCATTGCCGGCCACTGTGTCCAGCACCACCCGACGAAAGCCGTGGTCACGCGCCCACGCTTCACCCGCGGCCATCAGCGCCGATCCGATCCCGCGGCCGCGCCACGCCGCGAGCACCGCGATGCCGATCTCCGCCGTTGGGCGGGGCATCACCATCGAGCCGGCGGACGGCGCGCCGACGGCGCGCACGCTCAGCGAGCCGACCACGCGGCCGTCGGCCTCGGCGACGAGGTAGGCGAGCTGGTCGCCTTGTCCGTCGACCACTCGACGCAGGCGGTCCCGGGCCGCCCCGCGGTCCGGGACGCGGTACCTCTCGGGCGCGATGGACCGATGGTGACGCGCGCTGTCGAGGTAGATGTCGACGAGCGCCTCGACATCGTCGACGCGCGCTGCCCGGATAGCCGGCTCGATGGGCTCGGCCGGCGAGGTGGATCCCGTCACTGGTTGTCGATCTGGGCGCGCTGGAGCCGGCCGCTGAAGTCCACGTAGAGCGCCTTCCACTCAGTGAACGTGTCGAGTGCTGCATGGCCGGCCTCGCGGTGGCCGTTGCCGGTGTCCTTCCAGCCACCGAACGGCAGGTGCGTCTCGGCGCCCGTCGTGCCCGCGTTGACGTAGACGATGCCGGCCTCGAAGTCGCGCATCGCGCGGAAGGCCGAGTTGACGTCCCGCGTGAAAACCGACGCCGAGAGGCCGTAGTGGGTGCCGTTCGCGGCCGCGATAGCCTCCGCGTAGCCGTCGACCGGGATCACGGACAGGACCGGCCCGAAGATCTCCTCCTGCGCGATGCGGGCCATCGGTCCGACGCCGGTGAAGATCGTCGGCTGGTAGAAGTGCCCGTGGGCGAGGTCGCCGGCCGTCTCGCGCTCGCCGCCGCAGACGAGCCCGCCCTCGCCGCGGCCGATCCCGACGTAGGACGCCACCTTCGCGACGGCAGGGGCATTGACGAGCGGGCCCACCTCGACCGTCTCGTCGAGGCCGGGGCCGAGCCGCAGCCGCTCCGCGCGCTCCGCGAGCCGGCGGACCAGCTCGTCGGCAATCGGCCGGTCCGCGATCACCCGCGAGCAGGCCGTGCACCGCTGGCCGGTGGTGCCGAACGCGGACCACAGGATGCCGTCCACGGCGAGGTCCAGGTCGGCGTCGCGCAGGACCACCACCGCGTTCTTGCCGCCCAGCTCGAGGCTGAGGCGCTTGAGACGGCGGCCCGCCCGCTCCGCGATGCTCCGCCCGGTGGCGGACGAGCCGGTGAAGCTGATGACCGCGACGTCCGGGTTCTCGACGATCGCATCGCCCACCTCGCCGCCCGCGCCGGTGACCAGGTTGACGGTGCCGGCCGGGATGCCGGCCTCCTCCATGAGCCCCACGAGCAGCGTGGCGCAGTGGGGCGCGTCCGACGCGGGCTTGAACACGACGGTGTTCCCGCTCACGAGCGCGGGCATCATCTTCCAGCACGGGATCGCGATCGGGAAGTTCCAGGGCGTGATGATCCCGGCGACGCCCAGCGGCTGGCGGATGCTCATCGCCCACTTGTCGGGCAACTCCGACGGGACCGTGTCCCCGGACAGGCGGCGCCCCTCACCGGCCATGAGGAACGCGATGTCGATTCCCTCCTGGACGTCGCCGCGGGCCTCGGCGAGCACCTTGCCCATCTCTCGGGTCATCGCCCGGGCGAGGCGCTCCTTGTGCTCGGCCATGAGGGCGCCGAAGCGGTAGAGGATCTCGCCACGCTTCGGCGCGGGCGTCGCCCGCCAGGCCGGGAATGCCTCGCCCGCCGCTCGCACCGCCATCGCCACGTCGGCGGCGCCGCCCGCCTGGAATTGGCCGACCACGTCGCGCGTGTCGGCAGGGTTGACGCTGTCGAACGTCCGACCCGACACTGCGTCGACCCAGCGGCCGGCGATGAACAGCTGATGCGTGGCGGGCACGGGCATGGAAGACCTCCGGGTAGGCGACAGTTGCCCCGATCGTCGGGCGTGGCGGCAGGCCGCGTCAAACGGCTCTCGCCCGCGCGTTCGCCGCCTGGCGCGCGCCGGCAGCAGCCGAGGGCGGCATCGGTGTCGGAGCTCGGCATGCTTGCCCTGCATGCGGTCGCCGTCGATTCGTCGCGACGCGTCGGCCGCCCTCCGCCCACGGCGGTCGGCGGCATCTCAGACGGAGGAGCGACGCAGCCGCCCGGCCACCGCGGCATGTTGCGTACCGGCGTGACCGGTGCAATAGGACCAACTCCGGCCGCTCCACGCTCAGCGGAGGCGCGCGGTACCGACGCCGCCGGTATTGGCGGCGCCACCCGGCGCTCGATACCGGCGCTGCCGGTACGGCGGAGGATCCCAGCCGACGACGCACGACCAGGCACGATGACGCAGGCGCGCAGACCGGCCTGCGCGTCAACCGGCTGCGCGCAGCGCCTCCAGCCGGGTCAGCAGCGAACGCACCTCGTCGAGCTCCTCGGCCTCTTGGCGGCCGAGCGTCGAGCGCAGGAGCTGCAGGGCGGTGCGGACCAGCTGGAGCTCGTCGGCCGTGAGCTCGAGGGTCACCTTGGTGGGAGCGGCGGTCTGGGCCATGGCGGGCGCCTCCCGCGACGGTCGGCCCGGAACGGCCGGCGGCTGCCCTGCCGACACCACGATCGTGCGCCCCGAAGCCCGCTCCCGCAAGAGCCCGACGTCCCGGACGAGCGGACGCCAGGATTCAGGGACTCTGTCGCGACTGGGGGCCATCCTGCCCACTCGCTCAGGAGTCGGGCGAGATCCCCCTGTCGGTGGCGCCTGCGCGGCCAGTCCCCGCGAACCGGCCGATCTCGGCGCAGCCCGAGCCCGCGGCGCTCAGACCCGCTCGAACGCCATCGCGACCGAGCCGCCGCCGCCCAGGCACAGCGTCGCCAGGCCGTAGCGTCCTCCTCGACGCCGAAGCTCGTGGAGCAACGTCGCGACGATCCGCGCCCCCGATGCGCCGATGGGATGGCCCAGCGCAATCGCTCCGCCGTTGACGTTGACCCTGGCCCAGTCGAAGCCGAGCTCGCGGCCGTCGGCAAGCACCTGTGCCGCGAACGCCTCGTTGACCTCCACGAGGTCGTAGTCCGCGGGGGCGAGGCCGGTGCGCCGCTCCAGGGCCCGGACGCCCTCGATCGGCGCGCGGAACAGCCACCTCGGCGTGGTCTCCGCCTGGGCATAGCCCACGATGCGGGCCAGCGGCTCGAGGCCGTACTGCTCCACAACCCGCTCGGACGCCACGACCGTTGCCGCGGCGCCGTCGGTGATACCCGGCGCGTTGCCCGCGGTCACGGTGCCGAGGGTCGCGCTGCCGCGGTCCTCGCCGTCGGGCAGCGGGAAGGCGGGCGGCAGCCGCGCCAGCAGCTCGGCGGAGGTGTCGCGGCGCGGGCCCTCGTCCACGGTGACCACCGTCTCGCGGCCCTTCGCGTCGCGGATGGCGACCGGGGCCAGCTCGTCGTCGAAGCGCCCGGCGTCGATGGCGGCGACCGCCCGTCGGTGGCTCTCCAGCGCGAAGGCGTCCTGGTCCTCGCGCGACACGCCCTCGCGAATCGCCACCCGCTCGGCGTGCGTGCCCATGTGGCAGTCGTCCACGGCGCACCACAGGCCGTCGAGCACCGCCGCGTCGTCCAGCGTCCCCTGCCCCAGCCGATAGCCGAAGCGCGCCTTGCGGAGCAGGAACGGGGCCTGGTTCATCGACTCCATGCCGCCGGCGACGAAGAGCTCGCCATCTCCCGCCTTGACCCCGGCTGCGGCGTACATGATCGCCTTGAGCCCCGATCCGCACACGCGGTTGACCGTCGTGGCCGGGACGGTCTCGGGCAGGCCGGCCCGCAGCAGCGCCTGCCGCGCCGGGGCCTGGCCGACGCCCGCCTGGAGCACCTGGCCCATGATGACCTCGGCGATCGGGGCCTCGCGCGGGATGCCGGACCGCTCCATGGCCGCGCGGATCGCGGTCGCCCCGAGCTCCACTGCGGGCACGCCCGCCAGAGCACCGCCGAACTTGCCGATCGGCGTCCGGGCAGCGGCGACCAGGTAGACGTTCCCGTCGGGCCCTGCAAACGCATCCATGGCCCGACTGTACACCTCAGCACGTCCCGCTCCGGGCGCGCTCGCGCTAGCATCGCGCTGCCCAGACAGTCGCCGAGGGAGTCCCGTCCATGACCCTCGACCAAGGCGGTGCGGGCTCCGGTACGGGCTCCGCACAGGCGCTGGTCGCCGCTCTCGCCGACGCCGCCGTCGTCGTGGACGGCGACGGCGTCGTCACGGCCTGGAACCTGGCCGCGCAGGAGCGGCTGCGGCTGTCCGCCGATGCCCGCGGCCGCCCGCTGGACGACCTGCTCGACGGCGACGCCCGAGCCGACCGGCGGATCTCGCGGGCCGGCCGGGTCGCATTGGCCGACGGGTCGGGATCCGCGATCCTGGTGTGGCGGCTCGACGAGGACGTCCTGGGCCCGGACGAGCTGGCGCTCCAGAAGGGCGATGCGCTCGGCAGGGTCGCTGGCGGCGTCCTCCACGACGTCAGGGGCAAGTTCACGGCGATCCTCGGCGCCGCCGCGCTCCTGGCCGGCGACCCCGCCGTGCCGCCCGACCTCCGCGACATCTCATCGCAGCTGGGGGATGAATCGGCGACCGCCCTCGCGCTCGTCGACAGCGCCCTCGTGTTCGCCAGGAGGTGGTCGCCCTCGTCGGAGCTGACGTCCGTGGGGAGCCTGGTGCGGGACCTCATGCACCTCGTCGGGCACGCCACGATCAACATGAACCCCACAGCGAGCGTTCCCGAGTCGCTGCCCCAGATCGAGGTCGACCGCGCGCTCCTCCGACAGGCGCTGCTCGCGCTCCTGATCAACGCTGTCGAGGCCCAGGGTGCGCAATGGGGACCCGGTGCCACCCAGGTGCCCGGCCGGCTGGTGGTGTCGGGCCGAGAGCTCAAGGACGACGGCGGTCACCGCATCCGCCTGACCATCGAGGACGGCGGGCCGACCGTGCCCGAGGCGGCGCGCGCGACGCTGTTCACGGGCGCCGAGAGCCCGCGCGGCGGCCGCGACCTCTCCGTGGCCGCGGTGCTGCTCGCGCGGGCCGGTGCCCGTCTCGGCTACGAGCCCCTGCCGAACGGGAACCGCCTGGTCGTGGAGCTGCCGGCAGCCGGGACGGTGCTCCCGGTGCAGCCGCCGACGTCCCAGGCGGCACGGCAGGCTCCCGAACCCCCGGATGGGGCGGTGCTGGTCTGCGATGCCGATCCGCTCGTTCGCGGGCTGCTGGTCCGCATGATGGAGCGGGCTGGCCTGCTGGCGCTCGAGGCCGGTGACGACCGCGAGGCCGCCGAGGTCCTGGCGTCACGGCCGGTGGCGGCGGTCATCGCCAGCCGGCGGATGCCCCACGCTACGGGCATGGAGCTGTACGAGAGGCTGGTGGCCGGCCGCCCGGACCTGGCGGCTCGGTTCATCCTCACGACGGAGGACATTCGCGCCGCCGATGTCGCCTCCTTCGCCAAACGGACCGGTGTCCCGGTCGTGGGCATGCCGTTCGACCACGCCCGCCTGATGGCTCTGGTGCTCGAGCGGATGGGCGGCTGACCTCGACCCTCGCGGATGGCGGCCTGACGGACCGCCGTCCGACTCAGCGCGGGCAGCATCCGACTCAGCGCGGGCAGCTTCCGACTCAGCGCGGGTAGCTGTGGAACCCGCGACCCGTCTTCTGGCCCAGGTGCCCAGCCGCGACGAGGTCCACCAGCACCCTGGGCGGCTCGAACTGGGGGCCGCCCAGGCCCTCGTGCAGAACTCGCATGACCCCGAGGCACACGTCGAGGCCGATGAAGTCGGCGAGCTCGAGCGGGCCCATCGGGTGGTTGAGCCCCACCCGCGCGCCCGTGTCGATGTCCTCGGCCGTGCCCGTCCCCTCCTCGTAGACGCGCATCGCCTCGGCGAGGAGGGGCATCAGGATGCGGTTGACCAGGAACCCCGGCCGGTCCGCGCTCACGATGAGCTGCTTGCCCAGCTCCGCAGCGAGGGCCCGGATCGCGGCCTCGGTGGCGTCACTCGTGGCCGCGCCGCGGATCAGCTCGATGAGCGGCATGACGGGCACGGGGCTGAAGAAGTGCATCCCGACGAACTGCGGCCGACGGGCTTCCGAGGTGGCGGCCGCGAGGCGGTCGATCGAGATCGACGAGGTGTTGGACGCGAACAGGGCGCGCGCGGGCGCCACGGCGTCGAGCGAGGCCCACAGCGCGGCCTTGACCGCCTCGTCCTCGAACACTGCCTCGACCACCAGGTCCGCGTCGCCCGCGGCGTCGAGATCGTCGACCGGGGTCAGGCGGGCCAGGATTGCGTCCCGGTCGGCCGGATCCAGGCGGCCCTTCGACACCGCCCGATCCAGGCTGCCGGCGATGCGGTCGCCTCCGGCTGCCGCCCGGGCGATGTCCGGCTCGTAGAGCGTCACCCGCTTGCCGATCACCGCGTGCACCTGGGCAATGCCGTGGCCCATCAGGCCGGCGCCGGCAACGAAGACGTGGTCGATGCTCATGGGGTCTCCTCCGAGCCAAGGGCGGCCAGCAGCGCGTCGGCGGCGGCGTACGGATCGGTGTCGTGGCGGGCGACGCCGTCGAGCGTGGCGTCCGTCTGGTCGGCCAGCGAGGGCGACGCGAGCCGATCCCAGAGCCGCTCCACGAGCACCGCGCGCACCTGCGCCGCGGCCCGGGCGCGGCGGGCGGCGGGCGTCGCCTCGGCTGCGCCGTCGACCCGGTGGCGGTCCAGCGCGGCGAGCAGCTCCGGCACCCCCTCGCCGGTCATGGCGGTCGTGAGGAGGACCTCCGGGCGCCTGCCTGACGGCCCCGTTGCCCGCCCGGCCTCACCCGGCGGCGTGAGCATCGCCCGCAGCTGCGCCGCCGTCCGCTGGGCGCCCGGCCGGTCGCCTTTGTTGACGACGACGATGTCGGCCACCTCGAGCAGGCCGGCCTTGATCGCCTGGACCTCGTCGCCCATCTCCGGCGCCTCGAGCACCACGGTCGTGTCCGCGGCAGCGGCCACCTCCACCTCGCTCTGCCCCGTTCCGACAGTCTCGAGCAGGACGACGTCAAACCCCGCAGCGTCGAACACCGCGGCCGCGGATGTGGACGTGGCGGCGAGTCCACCGGCGTGCCCGCGCGAGGCCATCGAGCGGATGAACACGCCGTCGTCCGACGCGTACGACTGCATCCGGACGCGGTCGCCCAGGAGCGCCCCGCCGGTGATGGGCGACGACGGGTCCACGGCCACCACGGCGACGGTGCGGCCCGAGGCGCGCAGCTGCGCGATGAGCGCGGCGACGAGCGTGGACTTGCCGGCCCCCGGCGGCCCGGTGATCCCGACCAGGTGGGCGCCGCCCGCGAGCGGGTACAGGTGCCGCAGTGCCTGCTCGGCGACGGCGGTGTGGTTCTCGACGGCCGTCAGTAGACGGGCGAGGGCGCGGCGGTCGCCTCCGCGGGCGGCGTCGGCCAGTGCTGCGGCGCGCTCGGCGGGCGAGCCGCCCGGCTCGGTCACGCCTCGCGCGGTGTCGCGTTGGCGCGGATGAAGTCGGCGACCTCGCGGATGGTCGTGCCCGGGCCGAAGACGCCTGAGACGCCCGCGGCCCGGAGCGGCTCGATGTCGTCGTCGGGGATGATCCCGCCCACCACCACCAGCACGTCGCCCATGCCCTTGGCGCGCAGCTGCTCGCAGACGCGCGGCACGAGCGTCATGTGGGCGCCCGAGAGGATGGACAGGCCCACCGCGTCGACGTCCTCCTGGAGGGCGGCCGTGACGATCATCTCGGGGGTCTGGCGGAGTCCCGTGTAGACGACCTCGAACCCCTCGTCGCGGAGGCCGCGCGCCAGGACCTTCGCGCCCCGGTCGTGGCCGTCGAGCCCGGGCTTCGCGATCAGCACCTTGAGCGGTCTATCGGTCATGGCGCGATTGTAGTTGCACCGAGACGGCGGCTCGCGGCACCGCGGCGCGTCACCGACGTATCCCCCGGCGGGCGTGAGCCCCGCGGCGGGCCGTGCACGGCGCGGGCGCGGACAGGCGTCACGGCCCCGGCCGCAGCTCCGGTTCCGCGGGCCGCCGAGTC